>NZ_JBQKUL010000004.1:0-144809 GCF_054968565.1 Pseudoalteromonas sp. G5_S1_54_S4
ACCAATTACCCTATACTTGCCAATTAATGGGCAGTGCTCCTTGCGCTATTAACAGTTCATTGGTTTTTGAAAAGTGCTGACAGCCAAAAAAGCCGCGATGCGCTGAAAGCGGTGAAGGGTGCGGCCCAGACAATACATGATGGCGCTGGCGATCAATACTTTTACCTTTTTTTTGTGCATGTGCGCCCCACAAAATAAACACCACTCCTTGGCAATGCTCATTTATATGAGTAATTACGTTATCGGTAAATTGCTCCCAACCTAAATGTTTATGGGAATGGGCTTGCCCTTGCTCTACTGTTAGTACGGTATTAAGCAAAAACACACCTTGATCTGCCCAGCTTTGTAAATAGCCATGCTCCGGTGTAATAAAACCATTAATGTCAGTCACTAATTCTTTATAAATATTTTTAAGTGAAGGCGGGAGCTTTTTAACTTCAGGCAATACAGAAAAACACAAGCCATGCGCTTGCCCTTCTCCATGGTAAGGGTCCTGACCTAATATAACCACTTTAATGTCACTAAGTGGAGTTGCATAAAACGCGTTAAACACCTGCGGTTCTGGTGGAAACACAGCAATACCGTTTGATCGTTTATTCGCAACATATTCAAGGGTTTGCTGCATATATGCTTGGCTAAGTTCGTGATTTAAAAAAGATGACCAGTTGCTCATAATTGACTCTTAATAAGTTCTCTAGATACCTCAATTTTGTCACACATTTGTGCTAACCCATCAAGCATTCTAGGGGAAAAACGATGTAACAAATCCGCGTTAACGCTAATAAATTGCTCATATTTAACCGCCGGAATTTCAGGCCATTGCTGCCAATTAACTGTAGGTATTACCCGTTTTGATTTTTCATCAGGAATAATAATAACTTGTGGCTTAGTCACTATCACGTTTTCAATGCTGATTTGTGGGTAATCTGTGTCGCTGTCGGCAAATACATTGGTTACTTGGCAGGTTTCGATTAACTGATTTATCCATGTATTTTTTGATACCGTCATCATAGGCTCTGGCCACAGCTGATAAAACCCAGTAAGCATGGTTTTATTATGCTGTGTGGCTTTAATTGCGTTGAGTTTGGCCGTAAATGTCTCAGCTACTTTTTTACTTTGCTCAATATGACCGGTTAATTGACCTAGTTTTAATATTTCTTTAGCAACGCCTTCAATAGAGCGTGGATTACTTAAATGCAATTCAATCCCTAGTCGCTTAATTTGTGCCAAATCTTCTGCCTGATTACCGCTTTTCCACGCAATCACCATGTCAGGCTTGAGCATGAGTAACTTTTCGATAGAAATGCCATTATAGCCGCCGATACGCTCAATTTTAGTCGCCTCTTGTGGGTAATCTGCGTAATCTAGCGTACCCACTATTAAATCACCCGCCCCAATGGCATATAAATTTTCGACTATGTGTGGTGCCAAAGCCACAATACGAAGCGGCTTGTCGGCTAAGGCTTGAGGTACATAAACAGCAAACAATAACAGCCCAAGAACAATGCGTTTTAACATTAGTAATCAAAGCCTTTTAGTGCTTTTACGCCCGACTCAAACGCATGCTTTACATTACGCACTTCACTTACGGTATCGGCTAGCTCAATTAAGGTACGGTGCGCAGCACGACCAGTAATAATTACCGATTGCATTACAGGTCGGTTGTTAATTGCAGCAACCACTTCCTCAAGGTCGATATAGCCATAGGTCACCATATAGGTGAGCTCATCGAGTAATACCACATCGATACTGCTGTCGCTTAGCATCCGCTTTGACTCTTGCCATGTTGCTTGTGCTGCCGCAGTATCGGCCTCTTTATTTTGCGTATCCCAAGTAAAACCTGTGTTCATAACAGCAAATTCAACTCCAGCACCTTGTAGTAAATTACGCTCACCACATTCCCATGTACCTTTAATGAACTGACATACCGCGGCCTTTTTACCATGGCCAACACAGCGTGCAACCACACCAAAACCAGAGGTTGATTTACCTTTGCCATTACCAGTAATAACCTGAAAAATGCCTTTTTCTTGCTGTGCCGCTGCTACTCGAGCATCAACTTGTTCTTTTACTTTTTGCTGGCGCTGTTGGTGCTTGTCGTTTGTTGATTCAGTCATTGTTATGTCCTTGGTAAATTTTAATAATTTGTTCAATGTTTAAATGTGTTTGGCACATTTCAGCGAGGCGTTCTAGCTGGCGCTCGCGATGCTCATTGATGCTGATACCACTAATTTCACTGTCTGGTTTTAGCCACTTTAATAGCAGCTCTGTAGCGGCTGCGTTGTCAAATAAGCCATGTAAATAAGTACCAGCAATAGCATTATCATCACTAATAAAACCATCAGTTTCAAAGCCATTTGGGTGTTTATTAAAGCGAATAAGTGGTTTGTTGAGCGCTTGACCTTTACTGATCCCAGCATGTATTTCGTAACCCTGACAAGCAACCTGCTGCTGGTTTAAATTGAGTATTGCATTTACTTGGCTTAGCACTTTTTGCTCACCTAAAATGGTATTAAAATCACTAAGCGCTAACCCAGCTATTTGCCCTAATGATGATTCCACCGCATTAGGGTCACAAATCGTATTACCTAGCATTTGCATACCGCCGCAAATACCCAATACTTTGCCACCATAGCGTAAATGGCGTTTTATTTGCTGATCCCAGCCTTCATTTTTTAAAAATACCAAATCGCTAAGTACATTTTTACTGCCAGGCACAATAATTAAATCAACATCAGGAATTGTTTGAGTATGGCGCACATAGGTTATATTTATATTTGGGTGTAATCGCAGTGCATCAAAATCGGTATGATTACTAATATGAGGCACTAGCAGCACCGCAATATTAATGCTGGCCTCGGTCACATTATTATCTATGGCAACGGCATCTTCGGCATCAAGTGCTAAATCGTGTAGGTAGGGTAACACCCCTAACACAGGTTTACCGGTGTACTCTTCAAGCCAATCTAACCCGCCTTGTAATAGGCTAATGTCACCACGAAAACGGTTAATCACAAAGCCTTTTACCCGTGCTTGCTCTGATTCGCTTAATAGCGCCAAAGTCCCTACTAGGTGAGCAAACACACCCCCTTTATCAATATCAGCAATAATAATAACCGGGCAATCGACCTTTTCGGCGTAGCCCATATTGGCGATATCGTTTGCGCGTAAGTTAATTTCAGCTGGGCTACCAGCCCCTTCAACCAACAATAAGTCAAAGCGTTTAGCTAAACGGTTATGCGAGGTTAATACCGCTTCCATAGCCACTTTTTTGTAGTCATGGTAAGAGTCGGCTTCCATATTACTAATAGCCCTACCATGAATAATAACTTGCGCGCCGGTATCACTATTGGGTTTGAGTAATATCGGGTTAAAGTCTATTTCAGGTGCAACTTTTGCCGCAACGGCTTGTAATGCTTGTGCTCTACCAATTTCACCGCCATCATGAGTTACGGCACTATTAAGCGCCATATTTTGCGGTTTAAACGGCGCAACATTAACACCTTGATTAGCAAACACTCTGCAAAGTGCTGCAACCAGGGTACTTTTACCCGCATCTGAGGTAGTGCCTTGTACCATTAGTGTTTTCATTATTGAACCACCAGCTGGCGCTTACGAAAATACAATATACTTAAAAAGAATAGACTGCCGATAGCCGCCGTGATCACCCCGATTGGCAACTCTTGATTACTTAATAGTGAGCGAGCAAGCACATCGACCCATACCATAAATATGCCCCCGACTAATCCGGTCATTAATAACCCAACACGGCTACCTTGAGAGATAAAAAAGCGCACTATGTGCGGCACCATTAAGCCAACAAAGCCAATTCCGCCACAGTTAGCAACCAATACGGCCGTGATCAACGAGCTTAAAATAAGCATTAAAATTCTAAAGCGATGCACCCTAACACCAAGCGTTGTCGCGCTTTCATCGCCTAACAACATCGCATTAAGCTGGCGCCTAAAACCCAACATGATTATTGTACATGCCATAATGACTAAGGCAGGTAACAGCAGCGACTGCCACTGTGCTCTAGCAAAACTACCTAAAGTCCAAAATAAAATAGCCGCGACTGCTTGTGGATCGCTCCAATAAAGTAACAAACTAGTAAAAGCACTAAATAAAAATGATAAGGCCACCCCTGCCAATAACATCGACTCAACTTGAGCGTTGCGCTGGCTACCTGCAATTAAAATTAATAACCCCATCGCAACTAAACTGCCGGTTAATGCCGCCCCAGATAGTGCAATACCCGCCCCAGCTCCTACCAAGGACATTAATATAACCACCCCTAATGAAGCACCAGACGAAATACCAAATAAATAAGGATCAGCTAAGGGATTACGGGTGACTGTTTGTAGTATTAAACCTGCAATCGCTAAGCCACTACCGGCTAAAAAAGCCAGCAAAGTACGTGGCATTCTTAATTCAATAATAATACGGCTGGTAAATGAAGCCTCGTTTGAAAAGGTTAAGCTTTGATATACATCTGCTAGCGACGTAGGTACCGCACCAAAACTCAGTGCAATAAATAAACTTAATAGTGCGCATAGTAGCGCAACGATTAATGCAACGGTATGGTTAGAAAAAACCGTCATATTATTGGTATCCATAATAATAAGTAATATGAGGAATAGCCTCACCCGAAGCTGCTGATTGAGGGTGAGTGCTCACTTGTGCACAAACGCCAAACACCTCATCCAGCATCTGCTCAGTGACCACTTTATTTGGCTTACCTGCATCAACAACTTTTCCATTTTTAATAACCACTAACTCATCACACATAGCAGCAGCTAAATTTAAGTCATGAAATGACGCAAATACCGTAATACCTAAAGATTTAGCCAGCTCCATCAGTTGAATTTGATATTTCACATCAAGGTGACTAGTTGGTTCATCCATAATAAGAAGTTGCGGTTGCTGCACAATAGCGCGGGCAATAAAGGCTCGTTGCTTTTCACCGCCAGATAGCGAATCAAATAATTGAGTACTATGAGATTCAAGCCCCACATGACTAATAGCCTGAGCTATTTTTTGTTTATCTGCTTGGGTGGTCGAGCTAAATAGCGTTTTATACGGGGTAAGCCCTAGAGCTACAACATCGAATAACGAGAGATTAAATTGCGACGGTGTTTCTTGTAGCACTACCGCAACTTGCTTGGCATAGTCTTCGCTTTTTAGCTGCCAAATATCGGTGTTATTAAATTTAACCTCTCCCGCTGACGGCTGATTAAATCGATACAAGCAACGCAGTAAACTCGATTTTCCCGCACCATTAGGACCAATTAAGCCAACAAACTTGCCACGCTCAATACTCAAATTAATATGCTCAAGGATTAAGGTGTTACCCACTCGCCAAGAGACATTATTAACGGTTAGAAGTGCAGTTTTTTTAGCGGTTTGAGTGTGCAAAAAATTATCCTAGGCAGGGAAAACCCACACTCAGTACCACAAGTACCAAAAAGAAAATGAGTTAACCCGCTCGTTATATGAAGTTTTAAGGCACTTGTATCTGACTTACAGTAAAACTGATTACAGTTACGGGTATAGTTGAGGAGTTTCACCTCATTCCAAATGCTTGGCTATTATGCGCAGATAAGTAAATAATTTAAAGCAAAAAAAACCGCACTCAACTGAGTGCGGTTAAAAGGGAGTGTTTTAACTAAGGTTTAGTTAAAACTTATATTCCATACCTAAACCTAGGTAATCTTGGTCAACATTGCTGTCCATATCAAAGCTTGAGTAAAAACCAAATACTTTAAGGTTTTTGTTTAGTTTATGGTCAACACCTACCGATATCGCGCTTTTATCATCGCTGTCATCAAAATCCATTGTTTGGTATTGCACTTTGAAAGTGTTGCTACCCATAAGGTAAGCTGCATTCACTAAGTAACCGTCAGCCTCAGCGCTGCCATCTACTTTTTCTTGTGTTTGGTACATTGCGCCAAGTCTAAAATCTTCAATTTTACCTTGAACTGTTGCACGCACTACATCGTAACCATTGACTTCGCTATCAGCAGCAATGGCAGCATATACTGCGCTCTTTTTAAGGCCTGCATCACCGTAAGTTAACGCCACTGAGTAGCCATTTTTGGCATCTACGTCGTCTTCTGCAATAAATGACGCTAATACTTTAAAACCTTCATATGAGTTTGAAGCATAAGATACTGAGTTACCTAAACGATTTTCACCTTTAAAGGTATTTTTTATATCACCTTCTTCAAGATCGTTGAAAAGATCTAGCTTCCCCTGCGCTTGCTTAAGCGCGGTATCATTTCGGCCTATCACAACCTGACCAAATCCGCCTTTAAAGCCCACATATTGATTACGCGCTGAAATATTGTCGTCATCACCTTTAGAATCGGCATCAGACACATCGACCTGAAATTCAAACTTATAAACCGCTTCTAAACCGTCTGAAATTTTTTCAGACCCTTTAAGTCCGAAACGAGATGCATTACTTTTAATTTCAGTAAACGATCCTTCACCATCGTCAGATGATTGAACGGTTACATTTGCTTTACCGTAAATATCTACCTCTGCAAGTGTATTAAAAGATAAACCACTAAGTAGGGCTAAGCATAAGCTCGATTTTGCAAATTTCATGTTATTTCCTCGATAATCACAAAAGACTAATTTTTAAAACAGCAGCAGTGTGTCACCACTAAATGACAAAAATATTACAAAGGACACATTTTTGTCTTTTTAAATTAATAAAACTGCATTAAATCTGAAATCAAAATAACATGTAAAATAAACTGCCTACCGACTACTTACTTTGTTTCAATAAACTCGGTGTCATTTGCGTTAACAAATTAACCAAGGTTTCTATCAGCTCTTTCTGTTCGTTATCTCTATGATAGGCAACAAATACATCTCTTGAGGTATTTTCTACCCCTTTTACATGAAAAAGTTCGCCTTTTTCTAAATGATCTTTAACTAATACCTGTGGAATAAACGCACTGCCGCCACATTGCAGTATTAAATCAAGCGCAATACGCCCTGTACTGGTTCTAAAATAAGGCGGTGTTTTACCGGTAAACTGACGCGCATGCCAAAGAGAAAACGTGGTTCCCCAATCAACATACACATATTGATTATCAAAAAAGTTATCACTGGTTGCCGTATCGTAACCACTCACCGGAATAATAGGCAGTTCACAAATACGTTCAACCACAAGTTCATCAACTTTAGGGGGATCAAACAAAATAGCTAAATCAAGCGTACGCTCCAACAATAAGCGAGTGCTTTCTTGTTGCGCTTTCACTTCTGCCACCAGCGATACACCAGGCATCGCCGATACAATATTTGTAATACCAAACTGTAAAAATGCATCCCAAATATTAGGCGTACCAGCTAAGCTAATTTGCTTATGCATATTATCTGCAAGTGCAACATCCACTTTGGCTCTTTGCATCCCAGTAATAATCATTTGCGCATGCGGTAACAAACGCTCACCTGGGGCCGTGAGTTGAATATTATTACGCTGACGAATAAATAAATTTACGCCTAAGCCCTGCTCTAGTTGGCGAATTCTAAAACTCACCGCAGACTGCGTTATGTATAGGTTTTCTGCCGCTTTACCAAAATGGCGAGTACGCACCACTTCAACAAATGTTTTTAATAAATCTATGTCCAATTTTTTATCCTCACGATAAAAATTTTTTGTTTAAAAAAATAGCGATTATGTCCCATACTCCAGCTAATAATTGGTATGAGGGTACAGCTATGAGCAATGATATTTCACTACTTCGTCAAGCATTCGTAAGTCAACGTCAATTTTATGATGACCAAAATTTTCCACGCGGATTTAGCCGCAGCGGACACTTTACCCTGTTAGAGGCAAGTATTTTAGAGCAGCATGGTGTTGTTTTAAAAAGCCTGTATAACAAAACAGTTGAGCCACAAAACGAACATCAGCAACAATTTGTAAATGCGGTTAGTGGCGCAATAGAGCCAAGTAACCCAATTGAACGAGCATGGGTTAAATATTTAAAGTTAACAACCTGCAAAACAAAATTCCATACATTATTTGGACGCTCAAAAATTTCAGGGCCAACACCAATAAGCCAAGATTATTATTCTGAGGCAGACAATCTATAAGTCACTACAATAGTTGCTTTTTGGCGTTTTAGCAGTTACAACTTGTATAAGCAAACACTTTTGCAAAATTTAAACAGGCTGCCACGTGACGCACAGAATACTTATTGTTGAAGACACCCCCACTATTGCGCGAGTGCAAAAGCATATCGCGCAAAAAATTGGCTATGAAGTTGATATTGCCCAGTCGCTGGCTGAGACTAAAGAGCTAATAAGTAAACATGCTTATTTTTGCGCAGTCGTTGATTTTATATTGCCTGATGCCCCGAAAGGGGAAGCGGTTCCCTGCACGATTGCAGCAGATATCCCTACCATTGTTATGACTGGCAATATCGATAATCAAACTCGCGACACCGTCGAAAAGTACCCTATTATTGATTACATTATCAAAGGCAATAAACAAGCTTACGAATATTTAGAAAAGCAGCTTTATCGCCTACCTCGCAATAAGCAAGTTAAAGTACTGGTTGTTGATGACTCAGCGTCTACACGCCAATATATTTGTAATTTATTAACGCGTCATAAATACCAAATATTACAAGCAGCCGATGGCCTAGAGGCACTTAAAGAGCTTGAAAATACCCCTGACATCTCTGTGATTATCATAGATAAAGAAATGCCTAATATGGGCGGTATTGAACTGTGTAATGAAATTAGGCGCATTTATAGTAATGAAGAAAAAGCCATTATTGGTATCTCAGGCGCTACATCGTCTAATTTGTCTGCCTTATTTTTAAAAAATGGGGCAAATGACTACTTGTATAAACCTTTTAATAGTGAAGAATTTTACTGCAGGTTAAGCCAAAACGTCGATATGCTAGAGCATATCGAAACTATAAAGCGCCAAGCCAATACTGACTATTTAACTAAACTCCCTAATCGCCGTTACTTTTTTGAAGAGGCTAATAAGTCATTAAAGCAGTTTAAAAAAGCAAAAGCACCAGCCATGTTAGCTATGCTTGATATTGACCATTTTAAAGCTATTAATGATACCTATGGCCATGATGCCGGAGATGAAGTTCTTAAAGGGCTTGCGATATGCTTTAATAAATATTTTGAAAACCAATTGGTTGCCCGTTTAGGCGGAGAAGAATTCGCGGTATTTTTTACTGAACTGACCAAACAAGAAGCGCTAAAACGACTAGAAAGTTTTCGATTATTTATTGAGCTTAATAGCCATGAGTTTAGCCAAGCACAAATCAAGTTTACGCTGTCGATAGGCTTCAGCTACAGTGAAACCTATCAAATTGACGAGTTATTAAAACAAGCCGACTTAAAGCTCTACAAAGCCAAAGAGTCGGGTCGTAATAAAGTGGTTTAGTTTAACTAAACCACACCTGAGGCGACAATGGCTGCTTTTCTGCGTTTACGCGATTGATGGTATGAGTCCCAACTAAAAATAGCCAGTGCACTCCAAATACAGGCAAAGGTAATTACACGCTCAGCATCAAACACCTCATCGTAAAACACCACTGCTAAAATAAACATTAAGCTAGGCCCTATGTACTGAAAAAAACCAAGCGTAGTGTATTGCAATCGCTTAGCTGCGCCGGTAAAACACAGCAATGGCAGTGTAGTCACTATACCTGCACTTACTAATAGCGCATTAGTTAGCCAATCATTCGCTGGTAAATTAGACGTTTCAGTCGGCGCCATTAACCACCAATAGGTCAGTGCCACCGGTAATAATATTAATGCCTCAATTAAAATCCCAGGCAGGGCATCAACCTGTAGTTTTTTACGTAATAGGCCATATAACGCAAAAGAAGTCGCTAACGAAAATGCCACAACCGGAAATGAACCAAAACTAATTAACTGTAATAAAACACCTGTAAAAGCCAAGGCAACAGCAGCTCCTTGCAACTTACGTAACCGCTCGTTTAAAAACACCATACCAAGTAATACATTTAACAAAGGATTGATATAGTAGCCTAAGCTGGCATCTAGCATGTGGTTGTTATTAATAGCCCATATAAACAACCCCCAGTTAAACCCCAATAAGGTCGAGGTAACAACTAGCATCAGAATTAATTTAGGTTGGATTAAAATGCGTTTAATTTTATCCCAGTAGTTGAGCACACTCACCACCAAAATAAGAAACATCACTGACCAAATAACACGATGCATTAAAATTTCAAATGCTGATACATGTTGGATCATCTTAAAATAAATGGGTGCTAGGCCCCACATAAAAAAGGCGAGGCAGGCAAAAATGGCGCCCTTTCGCTGCTCGGTATCAATCGACATAGTAACCACTTGATGATTTAAAAGGCCGTAAGTTTAACCCCCTCTCACTTTTTAGCCAACTAAATACGTGCCCGTTCCAAACGCTATTTGTACCGACTGCTCGTTATGTAACTCCATTCGGCACACGCACACTTTATTTCCTGAGCGAATAAGTGTGGCGCTGGCAATAAATACCTCCCCTTTACCTGGGCGTAAATAATCAGTACGTAAATCTATGGTGCCCAGTGTTGCTAACTTTTTATGCACACTGGGTAAGTCGGCATCATCTAGTTTTCCTATTACACTTGCTGCAGCAAGCATTCCGCCTACATTGTCGAGCACCGCAGAAATCACTCCACCGTGAAGAATCTTTTGCGCCGGATTACCAATTAATACGTCTTGCCAAGGAAATGATATTTTAGCTTGTTCAGTACTAAGTGACTCTACTGCTATTTTTAAAAACTGGTTAAAGGGCATGTTATTAACAAACAGCGCACCTACTTGATCGATCAACATTTCTTTATTCATTATTATTCTCTATGTTTTCAGTGGTACGATGAGTAAAGCACAGCTTGAGGCTATTGTAACCCCCTGCAGATTTTAGTTTATCACTACAGATGTGTGTACCAAGTAATGAAAGCTAAAGACATCCTGATAAAAAACCACTAAAATAGCGCCGATGAATACACTAACTCCTTCTCCTAATACGCTCGTGCGTAAACCCGAAACTGTACTCAAACAAGTGTTTGGTTACAGTGAATTTCGCGACGGTCAAAGTGCAGTAATTGATGCCGCCATTAATGGCCAAGATTCATTAGTATTACTACCCACCGGTGGTGGTAAATCGGTGTGTTACCAAATACCCGCGTTGGTATTAGAGGGAGTCACCATTGTTATTTCGCCGCTGATCTCTTTAATGCAAGATCAAGTTGCCCAATTACAAGCATTGGGCGTAAAAGCCGCTTATATCAATAACAGTTTAGCCCGTGAAGAACGACAATTAGTATATCAACAGCTACATCAAGGGCTGATAAAGCTACTTTATGTAGCTCCTGAAAAAGTGCTACAACGCGACTTTTTAGAGCGGCTCTCTCATTTAAATGTGAGCTTGTTTGCTATTGATGAAGCACACTGTGTTTCTCATTGGGGTCACGATTTTAGACCGCATTATTTTCGTTTAAATGAGCTTAAACAACGCTTTGCACATGTGCCTATGATGGCACTCACTGCCACTGCCGATAAAGCGACTCGCTTTGATATTGTTGAGCAACTCAAGCTACAACAGCCCTACATTCATACCGGCAGTTTTGATCGCCCTAATATTCGTTACACCATAGAAGAAAAATTTAAACCTATGGTGCAATTACTGCGTTATTTAAAAGAGCAAAAAAATCAAAGTGGTATTATTTATTGCACCAGTCGTAAACGTGTTGATGATATAGCTGAAAAGCTTGCTGATGCAGGCCTTAATGCTGCCGCTTACCATGCGGGAATGAGTAACGAGCAACGTCAGTTTGTGCAAACCGGATTTGCCCGTGACGATATTCAAATTGTGGTTGCCACCGTTGCCTTTGGTATGGGAATTAACAAGCCTAATGTACGCTTTGTTCTGCATTACGACATTCCAAAAAGTATTGAAGCTTATTACCAAGAAACAGGCCGTGCTGGACGAGATGGACTGGCTGCAGAGGCCATCATGTATTTTGACCCTGCCGATATAGGCCGAGTTAGACGCTTTTTTGAAGATATTGACGATGAACAACGCCGCCGCGTAGAAGAGCAGCGCTTTAATGCCATGGCCAGCTTTGCCGAAGCACAAACGTGTCGTCGTCAAATATTATTGAACTACTTTAGTGAGTACCAACGCGAGCCCTGTGGGAACTGTGACATTTGCTTAAATCCACCTAAAAGTTTTGATGGCACATTAGTCGCACAGCAAGCGCTTTCGTGTGTGTATCGCGCGCAACAACGATTTGGATTGGGTTACATTGTAGAGTTATTACGCGGCGCGAATACTAGCCGCATTCGTGATAACAATCACCATGAACTTAGTACCTATGGCATAGGTAAAGATAAAAGCAGTGAATTTTGGCTTAGTATTTTACGCCAACTTATTCATCAAGGGCTATTAAGCCAAGATATAACCCAAGGCGCTTCATTGCGTTTAACTGAAGCTGCACGCGCTATTTTAAAAGGTGAATATGCGCTGCAATTGGCCGAGCCTCGCTTACAAGCTAAACACGTTTATCAGGATAAGTTAGCGCAGTTTAATTACGATAAAAAACTATTCGCTCGCCTGCGTGCATTGCGTAAAGAGTTAGCCGATGCCGATGATGTGCCGCCTTATGTAGTATTTAACGATAAAACGCTAGCCGAAATGGCGCAGCTTATGCCCACTAACGACAGTGAATTTTTAAAAGTGTCGGGGGTTGGTTTTACTAAATTAAACAAGTATGGCGGTGAGTTTTTAACCGCAATTCGACATTACCTAGCAACGCAATAAGCCCCTTATGACCGAACTTGAATACGATCACACACATCAATGTATTATTATTAAACCGACAGAGCTGCCGCACGATGAAGACTTTGAATTGTGGGGAACGTTATTTTTGCACAGCGATGAAATTAGCATTAATGAGTATGCCGCTGGGGCAGATCGTCATCAACTGCGTTTTAACTATGCTAACCACACATTTAATTTAAATTTTGAGCATTACAGCCAAAGTGTGTGGATTAATGGTGAAGGACAAGATGCCGACAACCTATTGGCAGCGTTAACATTTTATTTAACTTAAATGCATAGCTAATACCTTATAATCGCTATAAAAATAAAACTAAATCTGTCTTTTACTTACATATCAATAACAATGATGTAAGCTAAGAGTAAGTGTTTTATTTTGCAAAATAGCGCTAAAGAGGGTCAATGTTAAATAGAAAATGGATTGCACGTAGTTGTTTTAGCCTTTCTATTTCGAGTATGTTTATGCTCAGCGTTTGCGCGCACGAAGCGCCACTAGCCCAAAGCTGCCCTAGTGACGACTCATCACAAACTCATGAAAGTAATTTGCGTCGTCAAATTACATCTCAAACTCCAACACTCACAGCACAAAGTAACACTAAAATTGCCTCCATCACTTTGCAACAGCTTAATGTATTTAATACTGAACTAGAGGCTGAGAACAATGCATTATTTCGTTTTGCCAATCGGGCGCACATACAAACCGAGCCTGAGGTAATTAAGAGTATTTTACTGTTTAAGTCAGGCGATACCTTTAATCCAAAAGCGCTGGCCGAATCTGAGCGGTTACTGAGAAAACAAAGTTATTTATATGATGCACAAATTATTGCTGACGAAAATTGTGATGGAAATATTGATGTAACAGTAATTACTCGAGACTTATGGACTTTACTGCCCGAACTTAGTTTTAGCCGAAGTGGTGGTGAAAATAAATCAAGTATTGGTTTTCGCGAATCTAACTTATTTGGTTGGGGCAAACGGTTATCGTTTGCACGTAAAACAGACAGTGACCGAAATGGTTATTTATTTGTTTACGATGATCCTAATATCTTATCAACTCGCTACCGAGGGCGTTTAGAGTATGCCGACAACAGCGACGGCAAAAGTCATTTAGTTGAACTAACCTACCCGTTTTATGCCATAGATACGCCCTATAGTTATGGCGCCCTGAGTTACTCAACCCAACGAGAAGAAGCCTTATACATCAGAGGTGAAAAGTTTAGTGAGTTTGAACAAAAAACCGACCTAAACCAGGTATTTTTTGGCCATTCTAAAGCCCTTAGTCATAACTGGACCCAGCGCTTGAGCCTTGGTTATATTGATGAGCAACACACTTTCAAAGCGATTGATTCTACCACTACAGCAGTGGCTGAAAACAGAAGCTTAAGTTACCCCTACATCAGCGGCCATTGGTTTGAAGATAACTTTATAAAAGTACGTAACTTTGACAGTATTTATCGTACTGAGGATTTAAATTTAGGTTGGAATATCAAAGCCACCCTGGGCTACTCCGATGAATCAATGAGTAACGACGATAGCCGCGCTGTGTACTCGTTTAATTTTAACAAAGCCCATTTTAGCACTAACCATACCCTTTGGCGTTTTCATGCAGATATTCAAGGCTATTGGAATAACGAGAAAAAACAGCTCGAAAACTTGCTCACTACTAGCCAAATTCAATATTATTTAAATACCAGTATTGATCAATCTTGGTATGTAAAAGCAAGGCTGCAATACGCAAAAAACCTCACTAATGATAAACAGCTCACCCTAGGGGGCGAAACTGGACTTCGTGGCTATCCTATGGAATTTCAACATGGGGATCGGAGTTTTTTAGTCAGTTTAGAAAAGCGCTATTACTGGGAATATGACTTACTACAGCTGTTTAAAGTGGGAGGGGCGGCCTTTTTAGATATCGGTCGAGCTTGGTATAACAACGACTCGAACACTCAGTATCAAGTTGAGAACACCCCAGTGCTAAAAAATGTGGGCTTAGGTTTGCGCCTTGCGCCAAGTCGTGCCAATGCAGGTACCATGATCCACCTTGATATAGCCGCGCCGCTAAATAAATATGATGATGTTGACTCGGTACAATGGCTGCTCAGCGTCAAAAATTCTTTTTAAAATCACTACTGCGCGCCTACGTTAAACGTTACACTTTGCGCCTATCATTATTGTGAGAATACATTTTGGAATTAATCACCCTTTTAGAGCTTTTGGGCACACAATATAAACTTATCGTGACCGTGATTGCCCTTTTGAGCTTTCCGCTACTATTAAAAGTAACTAAAAAATTACTCGAAAAAGCTATCAGAGGTAAAATCGATTTACACCGAAAGTACCGTGCAGAGCTACTACTAAAAATAATACTCGCCTTTGTGATGCTGTGTTTAGTATTAGTTTTTTGGGGAATAGAACTGCGTGGTTTACTGGTATTAGGCTCTTCTTTATTTGCCATGCTAGGCGTTGCATTATTTGCGGCGTGGTCATTGCTGAGTAACTTAACCGCGTTTTTACTGATGTTTATTCAAAATGACTGCCGTGTAGGCTATTGGGTAAGAATTGTGGATGGAGCCAACGCCATTGAAGGGCGTATTATTGAAATGGGGCTGATGAATGTCTTACTCGAACACGTTGATGGCCACAGAGTGATTTACCCTAATAACTTATTTGTTACCCGCCCGGTGTTAGTGCTTAATACGGAGCCTAAACCAACAAAAGCGCCTAAAATTAAACGCATTATTGGCCCTAAACCGCGTAGCTAAACAACACCTATTAAAAAACCGCGTTAGTTTAAAACTAAGGCGGTTTTTTATATCTACAGATAGAGTCATACCAATTCACTTAATTGAGCAAATTGGTATTAATTATTTAGTTCAGCCGTTTTCAGCTCATCATCTAAATCATTTATCTCATCAATAAACGTTTCTAACTGCTGCTCTACCAAACTATTTGCATGCGCAAAATAAGCAATATGGAATACGGCATCGCCTTCATTTACCAGTGGCATAGTTTGCTGGCCAATAATAATACCACTTCGAGGAGCAAGGAGTTCAAGTTCTGAATCGCCAAGCGGACTGCTAATATAAGCAAGCACTTGCCCTTTCATTACTCGCTCACCTAACGATACTTGCGCTCTTACTATGCCGTCTACTTCAGCACGCACCCAACTAGTGGAGCTTGCAATCACAGGATCAGGCAGTTTTTTAGGACGTTTACCGCGTATCATTTTTAAATGTCGCATAACATAATCAACCCCTTGCACGCCTGCAGCAATCGCAATAGGGTCAAAGCGCAGTGCTTCACCCGCCTCATAAGTAATAACAGGTATACCTAAATTAGCGGCTTCACTACGCAGCGAGCCATTACGTAATGACGCATCTATAACCGCAGGCGTACCAAAGGCTTTAGCCATTTGCGCTGTTGCTTCATCGGCTAAATTAGCGCGAATTTGCGGTAAGTTAGTACGGTGAATCGCCCCCGTATGCAAATCAATAATATGCGTACAATGCACAGCTACTTGGTTAAAAAACATATACGCCATGCGACCTGCTAATGAACCACGCTCAGACCCCGGAAAACTTCGGTTCATATCACGGCGATCGGGTAGATAACGCGATTTATGAATAAAACCAAATACATTCACAATCGGGACCGCAATTAATGTACCACGAAGCTGATTAGGGTCGATTTTAGCCAGTAACTGGCGCACAACCTCAACCCCATTTAGTTCGTCGCCGTGTATAGCCGCACACACCATCAATACAGGGCCTTCCATTACACCGTTAACCACTTCAATAGGAATATTAAGCGGTGAATGGGTGTAAAGCTTTGCAGCTTCTAGCGCGAGTGTTTTACGTTCACCTACACCAATACTTTCACCTAATAGGGTGAAAGGTCGGTTAATTTTAACCTTTGCCACGAGTTGCCGTTCCTTTACTTGCAGCATTTTTCTCGATGAAATCAATCACCATGCCCGCAATGTCTTTACCTGTTGCCACTTCAATCCCTTCAAGACCTGGCGATGAATTTACTTCCATAACCAAAGGACCACGAGATGAGCGAAGTAAGTCAACGCCAGCAACGTTTAAGCCCATTGCTTTTGCCGCTGCAACCGCTGTTTTACGCTCTTCTGGCGTAATACGCACCAGTGTAGCGCTACCACCACGGTGAAGGTTTGAGCGGAACTCACCTTCTTGTGCTTGACGTTTCATTGCAGCAATCACTTTATCTCCGAGTACAAAGCAACGAATATCCGCACCACCCGCTTCTTTAATATATTCTTGTACCATGATATTGGCTTTTAAACCCATAAACGCTTCAATAACACTTTCAGCCGCTTTACGTGTTTCAGCAAGTACCACACCAATACCTTGAGTGCCCTCAAGTAGCTTAATAACGACCGGTGCGCCACCTACCATTTCGAGTAAGTCTTTTACGTCATCTGGCTTGCTAGCAAAGCCTGTTACTGGCATGCCTACGCCTTTGCGTGATAATAATTGTAGAGAACGTAATTTATCGCGCGAACGAGAAATAGCCACAGATTCATTAACCGGATAAACACCCATCATTTCAAACTGGCGTAATACAGAACAGCCATAAAAAGTAACTGATGCGCCAATACGCGGAACAATGGCATCAAAATCTTTTAGGTTTTCGCCGCGGTAATGGATTTCAGGTTGATCTGAGTTTATATTCATATAACAACGTAGCGCGTTAATCACTTTTACTTCATGACCACGTTGCTCAGCCGCTTCAATTAAACGACGCGTTGAATATAAATTTTTGTTGCGAGATAAAATACCAATTTTCATAGTTAAAACCTTAACTAAATTATGTTGAGCAAGCACATATAAGTATGTTTGCTACTCAACGAATTCTTATAATAAATGTGATAAAGCCGGATCAACGACTATACGATTTTCCATAGCTGTGCGTCCTAATAACATTCTAAACTTCATTGACGCACGACTTGTTAATGTAATTTCTATTGGCCAACTAAATTCGCCAGCATGTAATGTAGTTTCAATAAAGTAACGCAGTTCTTTTTGGCCACTAGAGCTGGTAACGTACTTCATTTTTTTAACTTTGGCATTGCAGGTAATTTGCGTTTGCTCGTCTTCTTGCAATGGTTGGGCTATAAATTTAACCCATTTTTCGCCTTCCACTTCATATTCTTCAATATTAATTGCATGAATACAGGAAGTACGTGCACCGGTATCTATTTTTGCTTTAATTTGCTCGATGCCCAGCTCGGGTAAACTCAACCACTCACGCCAACCAACTGTTATTTTTGTCGTCATAAATGTGCCCTTAGTAAAAAAAGTGTTTTATACGCTACAGCAAATAAAACACCAACAAAATAAATTAATCTACTCGATAAGCCGATTTGATTGACCTTTTAAGTTAACTCGTTTAACAATGCAGCTCTTACGTATGCATTTAACCATAGGCTAAAGCATAAGTTTTTGTTGCTAAACTCAGTTTAACATATACAAAGTAAAGCTAAATTTTATTTATTTAACTAGGGTCTGTTGACCTTTGCGAATTAATATTTGTTTAAACTAGGGGCAATTTAATCGCGGCACGAGGTTTGTAACCTAGTGGGCTAAGTAAAAATCGAGCAACAAAGAGTTAATTGCCCCTAGGCAGAACCCTTCGGGCAGCGCCTATTTGGCATTGATGTTGTGTTATCGCCTATTTATGGGGAATAACCACACTCTGCCTTGCCTAAATACCAAATAGACTGCTGCAAATTTAACCTTGAAAGATAAACAGATCCTAAATACATTACAGTTAACTGTATTAAAAATATACTATCGATGAGAAATTATTATGATTAATGGCTTACTTCATGCGCTTATTCTTGATGAAAAAGGCGGTGCACGCCCCATAGAAAACAGCAAGCAATTACACCAATGGCAACCTACTGATGGAAAACTGTGGGTGCATATGGACTACAGCCAAACAGATGCGGTGGATTGGTTAAAAAACTGCGGGCTGTTAAACGACTATGAACTGGAATCACTCACTGCTGATGAAACGCGTCCACGAATAACGCCAACAACTAATGGCCATATGTTATTTTTACGCGGGATCAACTTAAACCCAGCACAAAGCCCTGAAGACATGGTATCTATTCGGTTATTTATAAATAACGATGTGGTGATCACCACGCGTAAGCGCCGATTATTATCAGTGCAAGATATTCTAGCCTCGTTGAATAATAATGAGGGGCCATGCAGTATTTCTGAATTGGTGTGTACATTAGCGCACAAGCTCACTTCACGTATGCAAACAGTAATTGATGAGCTAGATGAAAGCTTAGATAATTTTGAAGAGGAAATTGATGAGCCCAGTAAAAAGTTTGATAATCAAGGCTTGTCGCAACTTCGCCGTCAAACCATCGCGCTAAAACGTTACTTAAAACCACAAAAAGAAGCACTCAGTAGCATGGTTAATAATCATTACCCATGGCTTTTTGACGATGATAAAGCCAAGCTAAATGAAACCACCAATTTACTTATTCGCTATTTAGAAGAGCTCGATAGTTCAATAGAGCGCGCACTTGTTATCCAACAAACCATTACAAATCAGGTCTCTGAGCAATTAAATCAGCGGATGTATGTAATGTCGGTGGTGGCTGCTTTATTTTTACCGCTGGGCTTTCTAACTGGATTATTGGGGGTCAATGTCGGCGGTATACCTGGAACAGAAAGCCCCTATGCATTCACTGCATTTGTGGTGTTTTTAATTGTTTTAACTGGTGGGATTGGTATTTACTTTAAAAATAAAAAGTGGCTGTAATTACAATACAGATCCAACAAGGCACAAAAAAGGCGAACATATTGTTCGCCTTTTGCATTGGTAATCTTTACTCTTGAAAGTAAGTGCCCCAACCGTCGTATTCAACATCGCATTCAACAGCAAGTTGCGCGAGTTTGTCAACGTCTTCCATTATCACGTCGACATCTAACTCGGCTTCAACAACAATGTCAAAACTCCAAATTTTTTCACCGTCTTCAAGCTCAAGTTCTGCTGGCTCTTCTACATCGTAACCTAGTTTAAACGCAGCCAATGCCGCTTGTTCTAACTTAGTAAAGTCTTCACATACAAAGTGGTGTTCTACTTCATAAAGAATTTCTGGATCGGAACCATCTTCAAGTAGTGAAGTTACGATGTCTTCACTTATTTCACGCCAGTTTTCCATTATTTCTCTCTCACTTGAGCATCTAATTCTGTTATTTTAGCAGCCATAACACTGTGCACACTTTTAGCATGTTCACGGGCACTGATACTGTTATCAAGTGCTATGGGGGCTAACATTTCAATGTAAATTGTACCATTATCCCAGCGATTTAGTTTAATGGTTTTATCGGTTGTGTTCATACATACTGGCACAACAGGCACCTCTGCACTCATTGCGGTATGAAATGCACCGGTTTTAAAGGGGAGTAAACCACGACCATAACTACGCGTCCCCTCAGGGAACATCCACACCGATAAGCCTTTTTGTTTTATTTTAGCCGCTGCTTTTGAGATTGTGCCAGCAGCTTTTGAACGATTTGAACGGTCGATTAAAATATTACCCGACAACCAATAAAGCTGCCCAAAAAATGGGATCCATTTAAGACTTTTTTTGCCAACGCTCACACAATTTTTTGGTACCATGGCTGGAATAGTAAATAAATCGTAGCTATTTTGATGATTCGCTACATACACAGCAGGCCCCACCTTAAGCGCATCAGGGTGATATTTTAGTTCTAATTTAACCCCAAGCATTTTAGCCATTGAGCCAAACCAACTTGCAATAACGTGCACATTATTAGGATGAAATGGTCTAAATATTGATAACAACAAACCAAAAAAACAACTTAATAATATAAACAACAGCATTATTAAAATACGTATAACAGCTAGCAAGTGCGCCTCTCCAATATAACCACAATCATGTATTGCTTTATTATAACGTTATTTTGTTGCGCAGACGAGAAAATAGCGCACAAGCGTTCGCTGAAATAAAACAGTCATAAAAAACGGCTTACCTAAGTAAGCCGTTATCTAATTTAGTCTAATTTTCCGAGTGTTTTAACTTTGCTCAGTATCTGAATTTGGCTCATCAACTTGCTGAGGTGTTAACTCTACCACGGCTTCATCAACGCGCTGTAAACCACGAGGTAACTTGTTCCCTCTGCGGCCTCGCTCGCCATGGTAATGCTCAAGGTCGCTTGGTTTAAGCGTCAATTTACGCTTACCTGCATGCAGCGTAACACTGCTCCCTTGCGGCACAACAGCTAATACTTTTACAAACTCTTCGCGCGCTTGTACTTTAGCGCCCGGAATAGAAATAATCTTATTGCCCTTGCCTTTACCTAGCTTAGGTAAATCACGCAGTGGGAATAACAACATTCGTCCCTCGTTAGAAATTGCCATACAGTAATCACTGGCAACGTCATTCACGCGAATTGGCGAAAGTAACACACCACCTTTTGGCACACTCACTAAGGCTTTACCGTTTTTGTTTTTACTGACTAAATCTTTAAAGTCAGTAATAAAGCCATAACCGGCATCAGAAGCCATTAGCAATACTTGAGCGTCTTCACCCATAACTACGTGCTCAAAGCTTGCGCCTGAGGTTAAGTTAAAGCGCCCTGTCATAGGCTCGCCTTGGCTTCTTGCAGAAGGAAGGCTATGCGCATCGGTCGCAAATGCACGCCCTGCTGAATCTAAAAATACCGCAGGTTGATTACTTTTACCTCGCGCTGATGCTCTATAGCCATCACCGGCACGGTAATTTAACCCTTCTACATCTAAGTCATGCCCCTTACCAACACGTGCCCAGCCTTTATCAGATAAAACAACAGTCACAGACTCTGAAGGGATTAAATCTTTTTCGCTCAGTGCTTTGGCTTCCACACGCTCAATAACAGGTGAGCGACGATCGTCGCCATACATTTCTGCGGCTTCTTGAATTTCTTTTTTAAGCAACGTCGACATGCGACGGTCTGAGCCTAATGTTTGCTCTAATTTGTCACGCTCTTTGGCTAATTCGTCTTGCTCACCACGAATTTTAAACTCTTCAAGTTTTGCTAAATGGCGAAGTTTTAATTCTAAAATGGCTTCCGCTTGAATATCGGTTAACTCAAAGCGTTCCATTAATAATGGTTTAGGCTTATCTTCAGAGCGGATAATTTCTATAACTTCATCAATATTTAAAAAGGCAGCCAGTAAACCTTCTAAAATATGTAATCGAGCCAGTACTTTATCAAGTCGATATTGCAAGCGACGACGTACTGTTTCGCGTCTAAAGGTTAACCATTCAGTTAAAATACTACGTAAATCTTTAACCTGTGGACGGCCATCTAAGCCCAGCATGTTTAAGTTTACGCGGTAATTTTTTTCAAGATCGGTGGTGGCAAATAAGTGCGCCATTAATGGCTCAGCTTTAATTCGGTTTGAACGCGGCACAATCACAATACGGGTTGGATTTTCGTGATCAGACTCATCACGTAAGTCAGCCACCATTGGTAACTTTTTAGCGTTCATTTGCGCTGCAATTTGCTCAAGTACTTTTGCACCCGAACATTGGTGCGGTAACGCAGTAATAACGATATCGCCCTGCTCTTCACAATACACAGCGCGCATTTTAATTGAGCCACGACCGGTTTTATAAATTTTGTGAATATCAGCTTTAGGCGTAATTATTTCAGCATCAGTTGGATAATCAGGCGCATGCACTAAATCCAATAACTCTTCGAGTTCTGTTTTTGGTTTATCAAGTAATAAACAACAGGCACTGGCTACTTCACGCACATTATGCGGCGGTATATCGGTTGCCATACCCACAGCAATACCGGTGACACCATTAAGTAATATATGCGGTAAGCGCGATGGCAATACTAATGGTTCATCCATGGTGCCGTCGAAGTTTGGCGTCCAATCAACAGTCCCTTGGCCTAACTCTTTAAGTAATACTTCAGAGAATTTAGATAAACGCGCTTCGGTATAACGCATTGCCGCAAACGACTTCGGATCATCTGCTGCACCCCAGTTACCTTGACCATCAACTAACGGGTAGCGATAAGAAAACGGCTGCGCCATAAGTACCATGGCTTCATAACAGGCACTATCACCATGAGGATGGTATTTACCTAATACGTCACCCACGGTACGGGCTGATTTTTTGTATTTAGCACTTGCCGATAATCCCAACTCACTCATCGCATAAATAATACGACGTTGCACTGGTTTTAGGCCGTCACCAACGTGCGGTAAGGCACGATCCATGATCACGTACATTGAATAATTTAAATAGGCGTCTTCGGTAAAACGCCCCATTGTTTGCTGTTCAATTCCTTGCATTAGCAAGGTATCTGTATCACTCATTAAAGCTTACCTAGTTTTTCTTATAGCTTACGCGGTAAATTACGTTTGCGTAATCATCGCTTACCAATAGACTGCCATCATTTAATTGTGCAAATGCAACAGGGCGTCCAAATGTCGTTTCGTCTTGCATAAAGCCGGTGATCAGTGGCGTATACTTTGTTACCTTGGCATTTTCTATAGTTGCCACTGCCACTTTATAACCGACCTTTTTAGAGCGATTCCATGAACCGTGCTCAGCTACAAATAACTGTTGTTTATAGCTATCAGGGAACTGCTTGCCGGTATAAAAATGAATACCTAATGGCGCAACATGCGCACCTAATGCCAATGCAGGTTGAGTGTAGTCAGCAATGTTTTTGCCTTCACCAAACTCCGGATCAACAATAACGCCGCCATGCACGTATGGAAAACCAAAATGCTCTTCTTCTTTAGTGATGCGGTTTAGCTCATCGGGTGGAATATCATCCCCCATCATGTCACGGCCATTATCGCTAAACCATAGCATTTGCGTGCTAGGGTGAAAGTCAAAGCCTACAGTATTGCGCACACCTTTGGCTAAAGTGGTTATTTCTTTGGTGTCGGTGTTTAACGAAAAAATACGACCAAACCGAGGATCTTCCTCGCAAATATTACAGGGAACACCCACCGGAATAATCAGCTCGCCGTTTGGCGCAAAGCGTAAAAACTTCCAGCCATGGTGACGCTCTGACGGTAAATCGCTATAAAACACTTCATACTCAGGGTTTTTGAGGTGCTTATCGATATTTTTAAAACGAATAATACGGTGCACTTCACCGACATATAAGTCACCGTCTTTAATCGCTAAACCCGAGGGCATATTCAGTCCCTCTGCAATCACTATTTTTTTATCTGCCACACCATCGCTGTTATGATCAATCAATGCATACACATTACCCGCATTACGCGACCCTGCATACACTATACCTCGGCTTGATACTGCAATTTGCCTAGCATTTTCAACATCATCAGCAAATAAGCTTATTTCAAACCCTGGGGCAGCGGTCAGCTTGTCGAGAATATTTTTCGCCATCACTGGCGATGACATAAAGCAGAGTAACAACAGTGTGCTAAATAGTCTTTTCATTTGCCTCTCCTGTAGCCCAAAGGCTTATTAAACTTGTGCTTTGTTACCGTGATCTTCAAGCCATTGGCGGCGATCTGATGAACGCTTTTTAGCAAGTAACATATCCATCATTTCCATTGTTTGTTCTTCTTCATCAAGTGTTAGCTGCACTAATCGACGGGTATTTGGATCCATGGTTGTTTCACGCAATTGTAGCGGGTTCATTTCACCCAAGCCTTTAAAGCGTTGCACGTTTACCTTACCGCGTTTTTTCTCTGCTTCTATACGCGCTAAAATACCGGTTTTTTCATCTTCATCAAGCGCGTAATAAACATCTTTACCAATATCAATTCTAAACAGCGGTGGCATAGCAACATACACATGCCCAGTTTTTACCAATTGTGGGAAGTGGCGCACAAATAAGGCACACAATAAAGTGGCAATGTGCAGTCCATCCGAGTCAGCATCCGCTAATATACATATTTTATTGTAACGCAGCCCTGATAAATCACTTGAATCGGGGTCAATACCCAATGCCACTGAAATATCATGCACTTCTTGAGAGGCCAAAATTTGCCCTGATTCTACTTCCCAAGTATTTAAAATTTTACCTCTTAGTGGCATGATTGCTTGGAACTCACGATCTCGCGCTTGTTTAGCTGAGCCACCCGCTGAATCACCCTCTACTAAAAACAATTCTGTGCGGTCATTATCAGCAGCACTACAATCGGTCAGTTTGCCTGGTAATGCAGGGCCTGAAGTAACACGTTTACGAACTACTTTTTTAGCCGCGCGTAAGCGACGCTGTGCATTTGAAATACACAATTCAGAAAGTAACTCTGCAGTGTCAGTGTGCTCATTTAGCCATAAGCTAAAAGCATCTTTTACGACACCCGATACAAACGCAGCACATGAACGTGATGAGAGTTTTTCTTTGGTTTGCCCTGCAAATTGTGGGTCTTGCATTTTTACCGACAATACATAACTACAACGTTCCCAAATATCATCTGGGGTGAGCTTTACACCACGTGGTAATAAGTTTCTAAATTCACAAAATTCACGCATCGCCTCTAAAAGCCCTTGGCGCAGGCCATTTACGTGGGTGCCACCTTGTGCGGTAGGAATTAAGTTTACATAACTTTCGGCTGTTGACTCACCGCCTTCAGGCATCCATACAACGGCCCAATCAGCGCCTTCAATAGAACTTGAAAACTCACCTACAAATGGGTCTTTAGGCAGTATTTCATAGCCTTTAACTGCTTCTACTAAGTAATCTTTTAAGCCGGTTTCATAAAACCACTCTTGGGTTTCTTTCGTTTGTTTATTTACAAACTTAATACGCAAACCTGGGCATAGTACCGCTTTGGCTTTTAATAAATGGTTAAGCTTAGTCAGTGAAAAGTTAGCAGAATCAAAATAGCTGGTATCTGGCCAAAAGCGCACGGTAGTACCGGTATTGCGTTTACCCACTGAGCCAATAACATTTAAATCTTCAACTTTATCGCCATGCTCAAAAGCCATTCTAAATTGCTGTGCGTCACGGCGAACCGTTACTTCCACACGGGTAGATAGCGCATTAACGACCGAGATACCTACCCCATGCAAACCACCAGAGAACTGGTAATTTTTATTTGAAAATTTACCACCTGCGTGTAATTTGGTGAATATTAGTTCAACCCCAGGAATACCTTCTTCAGGGTGAATATCTATCGGCATCCCCCGACCATCATCGCTCACTTCAAGTGAGTTATCTTCATGCAAAATGACATCAATACGCGTCGCATGCCCGGCCATTGCTTCATCAACACTGTTATCAATAACCTCTTGGCCTAAATGATTGGGGCGCGATGTGTCTGTATACATGCCTGGGCGGCGTTTTACCGGCTCTAATCCATTAAGTACTTCAATGGCTTCGGCGTTATAATTTTGTTGAGTCATAGTTTTTATCTTTATATACGCTAATATCTGATTTTAAGAAAATCGACAATGCTTGAAAAAGCTCGCTCAAAGCCATTAAAGCTATGATCGCCGCCAAATTCAATTAACTGTTTACATTGTGAGTAATACTTTATTGCGTGCTGAAAATTTAACA
Source organism: Pseudoalteromonas sp. G5_S1_54_S4 (assembly GCF_054968565.1). Classification (NCBI taxonomy): domain Bacteria; kingdom Pseudomonadati; phylum Pseudomonadota; class Gammaproteobacteria; order Alteromonadales; family Pseudoalteromonadaceae; genus Pseudoalteromonas; species Pseudoalteromonas sp. G5_S1_54_S4. Next base: position 26,410 of record NZ_JBQKUL010000004.1, read on the forward strand.
CTTCATCCCCTGTTTGCTGTAATAAATACAACAGTTCAGGGTGTTTTAACTCTGTCACCGTTAATGCTTTTAACGCATCTATATGACGAGATTGTAATTGGTAATTATAATCTTGATACGGATTATAATTAGGCCCAAGTATAGGCTCTAATAATGTATATGGGGCAACGGCAGGATTAATTACCACCGCAGGAATTTGATAACGCTGCGATAAATACGTGGCAAAAAAACCACCTAACGAGCTGCCCAATAATACGGTATTCGGTGTTAATAGTTGTTCAAGCGCTATAATCGCCTCTATAGGTTCATGATTTAAGCGTGGCACACAATAATCAACATCATAGTGTGCCATAAGCTCACCAAAGCGCACAGCTTTATATGATTTTTCAGAGCTATTAAAACCGTGAATATAGATTACTCGTTTAACCATACCACGTCCGTGCGTATATGCACCTTTTGTTGCTCAGCATTTAAGTGCAGCATACGATAAGCCGCCCCTTTATCTTCTTGCTGCCAAGTAGCACTGTGCTTTGTAAACTGCACGGAACTGGCCGGTGTCGCGTAAATATCAAGCTCTCTAAATTGCTGTTGGTAGTTATTGTGAACATGCCCATGAAACAGCGCATCAACGCGGCCATTATTAACTAATAAATTTAATAGCTGCGGCCCATTTTCTAGCATGTGTTTGTCTAGGTAGCCATTAATAGGCAGTGGGTTGTGATGACAAAATGCAATATGACGATTATCTGAATCGACTAAACACGCCATAATTTCCTCTAAATGCGAGGGCGTCACCCACCCAGCAGGGGTATTTCCTTTAGAATTAATTAATATCAGTTCAAACCCTTGCGCCACAATATGTTTAGCGCGTTGTATTTGCCCGCCACTAATTAAATTGAGCTGATCAATTTCATCATGATTGCCGGGAACCCAAAATACGGGGCAATCAAGGTCACTATTATGAATCAGTTCAGCAAATAATAAATAGGAATTAAAGCTGTGATCTTGGGTTAAATCGCCACCAAATATCAAGGCATCAGGCTGCTGTTTTGCTATATCTGTAAGTGCCCTAGTAAAATGTTCTGCGGTGTTAACCCCAAAATACTCGCCCTGCTTATCGCTAAAAAGGTGACAATCCGTTATATGGGCTATACGAAGCTGGGCTTGCTCAAAATAATACGTATCATCAAACCAAGCCATTATTTACATCCCAATTAAGTGTTGATTGACCTCGCTCTACACAGGCAACCAACCAATCATATAAAAAAGCATTCAACTGATATTTTTCATCTTTTTGATGCATCTTAGGATTAGGGTAGCCATAGGAAGGTTTGATTCGTTGGTGGTAATCATGATGGACAATTTCGGCTACTTTAGCATCATTATATAAGCGCACTGTTAAATACAAAGGCGAAATACCACGTACCATTCCTGATAACTGTTTAATAGATACATCAAGGGTGTACTTGGCATTGTCATCTATGTTGATGGCAAATTCACTGTGGCCCAGTTTGATTTCTCTAACACTGCCAATCGCTCGTTCACTAGGTAGTAATTTTAAAAGGCGTACGTAATTATGCTCACAAAGTGTTAAATACTTTGGAAGGCTTTGAATGTATCGATTAGTGGTTAAAAGTGCTGTCAAAATACCGCCATTACTATTAAAAAATTAAAAACTATGCCCACTTCTTACGTATTTTACGTATTCTGTCGCGATTTAGTGCTAACCATTGCAAGCAAATTACCGTAGCCGCATTATCTATCTCGCCACGATTGAGTCGCTCAAATGCTTCATCTAAATCCATAATATGCGTTTTAATATCTTCACCTTCGGTGTCTAAGCCATATATACCGGTATTAATTTGGCTTAAGTCGGCGTGAGCTAAATATAAATATAAACGCTCTGTAGTACCGCCGGGGCTTGAAAGGTAAGACAACATAAACTCAAGTTCTGTTAAATTAAGTCCCGCTTCTTCAAACGCTTCTTTTTTAACAACCGACTCGTAATCTTCACTGCCATCGGTCATGCCCGCTATACATTCTAACAGCCAAGGCGTGTGTTTGCTTTTAATTGCGCCAATTCGAATTTGTTCAATTAGCAGCACTTGCTCAGTTACTGGGTCATAAGGTAAAACTGCGACCGCATCTCCGCGTTCAAGAATTTCTCGACGAATTACCTCAGACTCTCCACCCGCAAATAAGGCATGCTTAAATTGATAAAGGTTTATTTTAAAAAAACCATCATACAAATTTTCAATTGGTTTTAATCTCACATCGTCATGGGTAAATTTAATACGACTTTTATTCGCCATCTATTCTTTCCTTTTTGAGGGTGCAAATACATCAACGTCATTTAGGTATATATTCTGTTACACTTGAGAACGCTGTTTTACTAATTTTTTTTTAGTTATTAGTTAAAACAGGTTAACATGCTACTAGTACAAAAATTGTCTAAGGACCGAACATCACATGAAAAAGAACATCCTTGCTGCACTGGTTAGTTTATCATGCGCATTGGGCTCAACCGTAGCCAATGCAGAAGATTTACTTCAAGTTTTTGAAATCGCAACAGCCAACGATCCTACCGTTTTAAAAGCAAAAGCCCAAGCTGATGCACAATCATACCAAAGCGATCGCGCTATGAGCGCACTATTACCGCAAATTGGTTTAAGCATGAGTTATGAAAAAAGTGACTCGACCTCTTTTCAAAGCATAGGCGATTTATCAAACCAAGTTAAAGTCGAAAGTGAAACGGACCAATTCAGACGTGGTATTAGCTTAAGCCAAACGCTATTTGATTTGGGCGCGTGGAATTCACTCGGCATTGCTGACAAACAAGCACTGCAAGCTAGTGGCCAGTACGATTTTGCTAAACAAGATTTAATAGTACGTGTGGCTGAAGGCTATTTTAACGTATTAAGCGCTATTGATAACCTTGAATTTGTACAAGCTGAAAAACGTGCCATTGAGCGCCAACTTGAACAAACTAAACAACGTTACGCTGTAGGTTTAACGGCTATTACCGATGTACATGAAGCACAAGCACAATTTGATAACTCAGTAGCGCAAGAAATCATTGCTAATAATGCGGTAGAAACAGCCCGTGAGCAACTACGTGAGATCACCGGTAAATACCATGCAAAGCTAGATATGTTAAACACCGAAACGTTTTCTACTGTTAAGCCAAGTACGCCTGCAACGGATTTAGTTAAAATAGCGAAAGACAAAAACTTAAATCTGCAAGTATCAAAAATAACGGTTGATATCGCTAAAGAGCAAATTGAACTTGCTAAAGCAGGGCATTATCCAAAACTAACTTTAAATGCTAGTTACGGCGACTCATTAACAGATAGCGAGTTAAATGGCGCTAGTTTTGACGACCAGCCTCGTTCAGATTCAACATCTGTTGGACTTAACTTTAGCGTACCACTTTACTCAGGTGGCGCAACGGTTGCTGCAACAGATCAAGCACGTGCATTTTACGTTGCTGCGAGCCAAGATTTTGAAACGGATTATCGCGCAGTAACTCGCTCTGTTATTACTTCTTATAACCAAGTGGTATCTGATATTGCGACCTATAAAGCGCTTGAACAAGCGGTTATTTCAGCACAAAGCGCTTTAAAAGCCACGGAAGCGGGTTTTGAAGTGGGTACACGTACCATTGTTGATGTGCTCGTCAGTACGCAAAATTTATACAATGCAAAGCGTAATCTTGCTGATGTGCGTTATCGCTATGTTGTGTCAACGCTTCGTCTAAAACAAGCAACAGGCACATTAAGCCGCGAAGACTTAGTGGGTATAAACCAAGGGTTAAATACCGTTAACTAAACACACGACTTCATTATAAATAATTACTAAAGCCAGCTTTTTGTTGGCTTTTTGTATTTTTGAGCGCATAGCGTTAAACTAGGGTCTGTTGACCTTTCAAGGTTAAATTTGCAGCAGCCTGTTTGGTATTTAGGCAAGGCAGAGTCTATGTGGTGTGGTTATTCCCCATAAATAGGCGATAACGTAGCATCAATGCCAAACAGGCGCTGCCTGAAGGGTTCTGCCTAGGGACAATTAACTCTTTGTTGCTCGGTTTTTACTTAGCCCACTAGGTTACAAACCTCGCGCCGCGATTAAATTGTCCCTAGTTTGAACAAATATTAATCCGCAAAGGTCACCAGACCCTAGCCTTTTATTTTTAGAGAAATTTTTGTGGTCAACTCATCCCCTTTTAAAGCCTCTTTTTTAGGTCCTCGTTATTGGCTAACTTGGATTGGTGTCTTATTTTTATATCTCATTTCATGGTTACCGCAAAAAATACAATTAGCTATGGGTAAGCAGCTAGGACGCTTGGTTCATAAATATATGAAGCGCAGAAGGCATATTGCTGAAGTTAATATTAAACACTGTTTCCCCACGATGAGCGAAGCCGAGCAACAACAGCTGGTACTTAAAAATATGGAAAATACTGGTATTGCAATGGTTGAAACCGGTATGGCTTGGTGGTGGCCACAGTGGCGGGTAGAAAAAGTACTCGGGTCACTAAAAGGACTTGAACATTTTGAGCGCGTACAACAATCAGGAAAAGGCGTTTTATTACTTGTTCCACATATACTTCACCTTGAAATGGCAAGCCGCGTAATGGGATTGAAGTGCCAAGGTATTGGTTTTTATCGCCCACATAATAACCCGCTTATGGAATATTTTACCACCAATGGACGCCTTCGATCTAACGAGTACATGGTTGGTAAAAAAGATGTTAAAGGACTATTGAAAGCATTAAAAAATAAAAAAGTTTGCTACTACTTACCCGATCAGGATTATGGCCGTAGCCGCTGTGAGTTTGTGCCTTTTTACGCAGTACCTGATACAGCAACAACCACTGGTACACTGATGTTTGCAGGTAGTAAAAACTGCGAAACAATGAGCCTAATTACTCGTCGGGATGAAAACGGAAAGTATCACTTAGAAATCGTACCTGAGCTTGAAAATTTCCCAAGCGGCGATGATAAAGCCGATGTAACACGTGTTAATCAGCGCATAGAACAATCAATAAATGCCGCCCCTGAACAATATATGTGGTTGCATAGACGCTTTAAAACACGACCCGATAAAGACGCCCCCTCTTTTTATTAAAGATGGGCTATTAAAATAACAAAGATGAGTAACAGCCATGTGGTTTTGGATTAGATATATACTTTTAGCTTTATTGTTAATTGGTGCAGCTATTTACTTTCTACTAAATGGTTCGTCGTCACTTAATTATCAACAAACCACTAACGCTGCGGCTGAAGGGTTATCGCGGTTTTATGCATCAATCCGAGATAGAATTTCTGTCAATAAAGACAATGACAAATTTGTAATTGAACTCGAAAAACCCGATCTTAGCCTCGACAGAGCGCTAAACCAGCGTTCTTTTGTAGTAGAGCCTATGCCTTTAAATTGGAGTGGAGAAGTAGGCCCGCGTCGCTTTCAACGTGACTCAACCTTGCGTACTGTACTGACCCAATATGCTAATAACGAAGGTATTACTTTAATGTGGTACTTAGACAAAGATTACGTAATAAAAGATCACTTTCGTATAGATAGCAGTTTTAACTCCGCTTTATACCGCGTTAGCCGCTCTATTAATGATGACTTTTCAAATGAAGTGTATGCGTTTTTCTGCCCTAAACAACGTGCAGCGGTGATTACCGAGCTACCGTCTGAATTTGTACGCTCAAACTGTTTAAAGCTAAGCAATTAACTACATTCGGTTTAATTTTGTTGATATGCGCTCAAATATTGCTGAGCGCATAACATTAAATTGCTCAATCTAGCCCAAATATTGCCTTCCAAACCGTGCTAACATTATTGATATTTTCACTAAACTCTTCGCGTTTAACGCAGCGACCTTGCTGGTCTAAGCTCAACACATGATAGCGTGAGCGATAGTCTATATACGCTTGAATAAGCTGCTTTTTTTGAATATCGCTGATACAGCCAATTTTAGCCGCGTCCGTTAAAATTCTCACATTGTCAGAATTATCGCATAAGTGGGTAAACTCATGGGCATGTTTTAATACCAAGTATTGCGTTATAAACTCAATATCGGTCATGGCACCCACATCTTGTTTTAAGTCAAATTGCTGCGCATTGCCTTTAGCCAAATGGCCACGCATTTTTTCGCGCATTTTAATCACGTCTGCTTTTAAAGTATCTTCATCACGTTGTTGGCACAATATCTCGGCGCGAATTTGTGCAAATCGTGTTACTAATTCAGCTTGACCTAAAATCAGCCTCGCTCTAACCAGCGCTTGGTGCTCCCATGTCCATGCTTGCGTTTGCTGATAATGATTAAAGCTTTCTAGATTAATAGCTAATAGCCCTGATGCACCTTCTGGACGCAGACGAGTATCTAACTCATATAAAATACCTGAGGCGGTACGGGTATTAAATAAATGCATTAATCGTTGTGCGAGTTTTAAATAAAACTGTCTTGAGTCAATCGCTTTATCACCATTAGTGTAGCTTGTACCATCATGGTTATGCACAAAGACTAAATCGAGATCAGAGTCATAACCCACCTCAAAACCGCCAGTTTTACCATACGCAATAACCGCAAACCCCTTGTTTTCATCATCGGTATTAGGTGGCATACCAAAGCGTTTTACGCAGTGGTACCACGCAATATTTACAGCCTGATCGACTATAGCTTCAGCCAATGCTGTTAAGTGATCGCTTACTTTCATTACATCAATAACGCCCGTCGCATCAGCTGCGGCAATGCGTAATTGATGGGTTTGCTTAAACTGGCGCAGCGCTTCCATTTGCTGCTCTAAATCGTCATGTTCAATGCGTAAAAAATACTGTCTTATTTCATCTTTATACGCAGTTAATGGGGTTGGCTTGTAAAGCACAGCTGGGTCGATAAGTTCATCGAGCAAAATGGGGTATAATGAAATATGCTCGCCAATCCATTTACTGTGACAACAAAGTAAAACCAATTGTTTTAGCGTTCCTGGATTTTCATACAGCAACTCTAGATAAGCGGTGCGCGAAATAATTTTATTTAATATTTGGCATACCGTTGCAAAGGCGCTAGCACTGGCATTAAAGTCGTTTAACTGTTTAAGTAATGCCGGCATTAATTTATCAAGAATATCGCGCCCACGATTGCCTACTTTAGCTTTAGAAAGTCGTTGTTTAAAGTCGTATAATGGTGTTTGCCACTCATCTCTGGGCTCATTTAAAAAGCTAACATCGCCGTGATCCCAAGCACTAATAAACGCCCCTTCACAGGTATCAAGTGGTTCAGTTTCTTCGCCTATAACCTGTGTAAATTCGTTATGTATTTGGCTCATCACATGTTCTATTTTCACAAGCGTTGCCGCAAAATCTGCCTGAGCGAGCAACACATTGAGTCGCTGTTGATTGAGCTCATCCTCGGGCAGTGTTTGTGTTTGTTGATCATCAAATATTTGTAGGTATTGCTCTACTTTGCGTAAATATAAGTAATTGCTTTTTAAATCTTTAGCTTCAAGCTCATCAATAACTTGGCTAACTGTTAGCTCTTTTAATGCAATTAGTAAAGATTGCGTTTGTAAGTTGGCCTCTCTGCCGCCTCGCACCATTTGCAAAGCCTGAACAATAAACTCCACTTCGCGAATGCCACCACCACCTAACTTAATATTATTGGTTAAGCGCTTACGACGCACCTCTTGGGCAATCATAAGCTTCATTTTTCTTAGCGACTCAATAACCGAAAAATCAATATAACGGCGATACACAAAAGGCTTTAATAACGTATTAAACTCCTGCCAATAAATGTTAGGCGTGCCAATTAAGCGCCCTTTTAACATCGCGTAGCGTTCCCAATCACGCCCTTGCTCTTGGTAGTAATCTTCAATGGCATTAAAGCTCATTACCAACGGACCACTTTCCCCAAATGGTCGCAAACGCATATCTACGCGAAAAACTTGGCCATCGACCGTACATTGATTAAGTGCTGTAATTAGCTTTTGGGCAACTTTAGTATAAAAGACAGATGCTTCAAGCGAGCGACGCCCACCTTGGGTTTTAACATTGCGAGGATATGCAAAAATAAGATCGATATCAGATGAATAATTGAGTTCTTGTCCACCTAGTTTACCCATTCCTAATACCATTAACGGTAACGGGTTGTTGTGCTCATCTAATGGCTCACCATTGGTTTTAGCGACATTTTTATAGGCCCATTGATTAGCACTGTCGATCAGTTTATTAGCAAGTTCACTAATGTATTTAATACTATTTTCAATCGGGTTTTTGCAGCATAAATCTAAAAAAGCCACCTTTAACCAGTATTTTTCTCGGTATTGGCGCAGTAACTTATGGCACTCACTCTCTTCTATTTTAGTTATATCTAGCTGTGCAAAAGGGTCTAAAATTTCTCTATTTTTAATTTCGTGCTCACACAGTAACCAAGACAGTAGCGCAGGTTGAGAGCTTAAGCTGCGCCAAGCAAAATCACTTAACGCCAATAGCCGTATTATCTGCTGCTGGTTTTGTTGCTCTGGGTACAGCGCGGCAAAGCGTGTTTCACCGAGTTTTTGTAATTCAATAGGAAGCTGCGTGTCGTTACTCATCAATACCCTCTTTTATCTCACCAATAACCATACTAGAATGGTTAAAAACCTATCAAGGTAAATCTATTTAGGAACACCATGTCATATTTGTCATTATCTAACACTAGTTTAGTTGCGATTGCTATTAGTTTTGTGGTTATTTGTATCATCATCATCAGTTTAAGAATTGTTACTCAAATAAAAGCAAAACAAGCACTTAAAGAAGAATTGGCTCAGCATGATAACTTTGCAATGGGGATTAGTTTTGCCTCTGAAATATCTGTTGTTATAGCAACCATGGCGTTTTTATTTGATGAAATAAGTATTAGCACCGCACAATCAAATCCATTAAAAGTGATTTTGTTAATTGTGCTGCTATTTTCATTTATTAAAATGGGGCATTTAATCCACCGTAAATGGATATTGCGCCGCTTTAATGAAGAAGCCGCAATACTAAAGCAAAACGTCTGTGCTGCACTGGTTGACTCGGGGATGCTTATTGCCAATTGTATTTTAGCGCTGGGTTTATATACATGGACACATACTCAGGGGTTTAGTAATTTATTAATTGCCTCAGTAAGCTTTTTTGTGTTGCAAGGAATGTTTGCTTTGGACAGTAAAATACGTGAATACCGCTTTGCTAAAGCAAATCAAGGCGCCTCATTGCAAAGTAATTTTGGCTTAGAAAATACCTCTATTGGTATTCGCTATGCGGGTAAGTCAATTGGATTAGCACTTGCGGCGTATGCTGGTTTATCTAGTGCGGCATTTCAAAATGGTAAAATGGTAGAAAACTTATTTACCTTGGTAATGCATTGCGGTGTGATGTGGCTGTTACTATACTGTTTAACGTATATTATAAAAATTATTTCAATGCCTAATATCGACACCGCACTTGAAGTTGATCATCAAGATAATATTGGTATTGCGTGTATTGAATTTGCTGTATTTTGTGCTATTGGTTACTTACTTATAAGTATGTTTTCAATTTAGTACCAAACTGGTTAAATTAAGCCGTTACTAAACGTCCCTATTTAATAGTCTGGTAAATTAACAGGGACTTTAGGCATATGGAAATAAAAACAGCGAGTTATCTCTTAATTGATATAGACAACGAGTTTAGCCGTTCATTTATTAAACACTATATAAATTCAAATGATCCAGCTAAAAAAGATATCGTTATCGCCGGGGCTAACACCCAAAAGCTGGTTAAAATGATGTTTGATGAACTCGTTAAAGATTATTGCTATTGCGATATTGAAAACGAAATAAGCATTTCTGAGCTGGCCAGCTATCTGCATGAGCACCACGATATTCAGGGTGTGCTGTTTAACCAAACAGACTATTTACTCGCCGATGATACACAGCGCTTTATTTATAATTCACTGCATGAAAAACGCTATATGGTTATTCAGACAGATCAAGGGTATGAAATTAAGCCCATAAAAGATGAATGCCATTCAAACCATTTATCGTGTGATACCGACATAGCTCAAACTGCACAAGAGTTAACAGAGCTTTTAACCCCCGAATATGAAAAATAAATAATTGCACCCAAGCCTTTGCTTACTTACCATAGAGAGATATAACTTCTATGTAAAAAAGTGATTTGCCATGCGAGTGCCCCATATTTATCAATCATCACCGATTGCTCTCAACACCCCTTTAAATCTTGACGATGACGCTGCAGGCCATGTAGGTCGTGTGCTACGAATGAAAGTGGGCGAGCAGGTTTCTATTTTTAATGGTGAAGGGGGTGAATTTCTCAGTGAAATTATTGAAGTGAGCAAAAAAACCGTGGTTGTTATGCCCCTTGAATTTAATCCTCATGACGTTGAATCGCCATTAAAGATTCATTTAGGCCAGTGTGTATCCCGTGGCGATAAAATGGATTTTACCATTCAAAAGTCGGTTGAATTAGGGATCACTGAAATAACGCCTATTTTTAGTCAGCGCTGCGGCGTAAAACTCAGTGGCGACCGCCTAGAAAAAAAACACCAGCAATGGCAAAAAATAGCCATTGCTGCTGCAGAGCAATCTGGGCGCAACTTTGTACCAACCATTAATCCTCCCGTAGATTTAAAACACTGGCTTGAACAGCAAACCGATGCAATTAAATTAACCTTACACCCGCGCGCTGAGCACAGCATTAAAACCATTACTGTTCCTGATGGTGGCGTGCGATTTTTAGTGGGCCCTGAAGGGGGATTTACCGATGATGAAATGGCGCAAACTAAACAACAAGAATTTGTAGATATTCGCTTAGGTCCGCGAGTACTTCGCACAGAAACAGCAGCGTTAACCGTTTTAAGTGCACTGCAATTACAATTTGGCGATTTAGCTAATTGAAATAACTAAAAGCACCCACATATCAAGATTACAGTTGTAAAAAACACATAAATTAAGGCACAGCGCATGGCAATTAAGTTAGGTATTATTTCAGATTCTATTAGTGGATTTAATATTAAAAAAGACACCGGTTTTGCAATGATGATGCAAGCGCAAACCCGTGGCTACGAAATTTACTACATGGAAATGGATGATTTATCGCTGCGTCAAGGCAATGCCTACGCCACTGCAGCAAAAGCTCAAGTTTTTGATAACGAACAAAAGTGGTACCAACTTGAAGAAAAAGAAACCATAGCGCTGGCTGATTTAGACGTTATTTTAATGCGTAAAGATCCGCCTTTTGATACTGAATATATTTATGCAACGTATATTTTAGAGCGTGCAGAACAAGCGGGCACATTAGTGATTAATAAACCACAAAGCTTGCGCGACGCCAATGAAAAACTCTTTACAGCTTGGTTTAGTGAACACACGCCAGATACATTAGTAACACGCAGCCAAAAGCAAATCCGTGAGTTTTTAGCCCAGCATAAAGATATTATTTTAAAACCGCTTGATGGCATGGGTGGCGCTTCTATTTTTAGAGTAAAAGCCGATGATGCTAATATTGGCGTAATATGCGAAACCTTAACCGAGCATGGTAGCCGTTTTGCTATGGCGCAAAATTACATCCCAGAGATCACTCAAGGCGATAAACGCGTATTGGTTGTTGATGGTGAAGTGATTCCTTATTGCTTAGCGCGTATTCCACAAAATGGCGAAACACGCGGTAATTTAGCCGCAGGCGGTCGTGGTGAAGCCCGCCCAATTAGCGAATCAGATCTTAAAATTGCAAAGGCGGTCGCCCCTACTTTGAAAGAAAAAGGCTTAATATTTGTTGGTTTAGATATTATTGGTGATAAGTTAACTGAGATTAACGTAACAGCGCCAACCTGCGTAAAAGAAATTGAAGCCGCTTACGATATTTCAATTACGGGCATTTTATTTGATGCCATAGAGAAAAAGCTTAATAAATAAATTATCACTGAACCAGTTCTAAGATATAAAGCGATGACGCTTATCGTGTCATCGCTGAAAACTCGAATAAATTTTTAGTGTTAAAACATGGGACTATGCCATACTCAAGATTCAATAACTAAAAGGGTAAAACTTATGCAGTCATTAGAAAATCACTTTTTAATCGCAATGCCATCAATGCAAGACCCTTTTTTTAAACGTGCCGTCACTTATATTTGTGAACACAACGAAGAAGGCGCTATGGGATTGGTGATCAATCAGCCGATTGATGTCACCGTAGGTGAGTTACTCGACAAAATTGATATTGATAACGATAAATCTCAACATGCTGCTCAAGTGACTGTGTTTGCTGGCGGGCCGGTAAAAACAGACCGTGGCTTTGTGCTACATTCACCTAAACCTGGGTACTCGGCAAGCCAAAAATTGAGCAGTGATATTATGATCACCACCTCAAAAGATGTGTTAGCCACGTTAACCACAGCCCAAGCACCTGAGCAATTTATTATTACTTTAGGCTACTCCGGTTGGGAACAAGGCCAATTAGAGCAAGAGCTATTAGACAATAGCTGGCTGATCATTAAAGCCGATCCTAAAATAATTTTTGATACTCCAGTAGAAAAACGCTGGGAAATGGCAGTCTCTATGCTTGGTTTTGATATTGGCCAATTAAGCCCCGAAGCTGGACATGCTTAGGGTCTGTTGATCTTTGCGGATTAAAATTTGTTCAAACTAGGGGCGGTTTAATCGCGGCGCGAAGTTTGTAACCTAGTGGGCTAAGTAAAAACCGAGCAACAAAGAGTAAATCGCCCCTAGGCAGAACCCTTAGGGCAGCGCCTGTTTGGCATTGATGCTGCGTTATCGCCTATTTATGGGGAATAACCACACCACAAAGGCTCTGCCTTGCCCAAATACCAAACAGACTGCTGCAAATTCAACCTTGAAAGGTTAACAGACCCTAATAACATAAAAGATACACATGACTAAAAAAACAGTAAAGCCGCAGGGTGAGCGCACCGTTATGGGATTTGACTTTGGTACTAAGAGTATTGGTATTGCTATTGGTCAAGAGCTCACTGGCAGCGCCACCAGCTTAAAGGCGGTGAAAGCCCAAGATGGCATCCCTAATTGGGACGACATTGCTGTGCAAGTAAAAGAATGGCAACCCGATTTAATGGTTGTCGGTTTACCGCTAAACATGGATGGCACCTCGCAAGAGGTTACCTTTAAAGCTAAAAAATTTGCTAATCGTTTGCACAACCATTACGGCATTGCAGTTCATACTCAAGATGAACGCTTAACGACTGCAGATGCAAAGGCACGGTTGTTTGAACGTGGTGGCTATAAAAATTTAGGTAAAGGTAACGTAGATAATATGTCTGCGGTGATCATTCTAGAGAGTTTTTTTGAAGCCAGTTATAGTGAATAAAGTACTTAAACACACATAAAAAAAGCGCCCAAGGCGCTTTTTTTGTTTGTATCTAGGTCATATTGCCTTTGTCATCAAGGCCATCAATGGTCACACCTTGTAAGAAGCCTGCGCCTTGTTGCTCGTTATTACGTAGTTTAATCATCAAGCGTAAGTCATTTGGCGAATCCGCATGATGCAGCGCATCGGCATAATTAATACGTTGCTGTCTGTAAAGCTCAAACAGCGCTTGGTCAAAGGTTTGCATGCCCATCTCTGTTGATTTGGCCATGGTTTCTTTAATACCCCCAATATTACCGTTTTTAATTAGCTCACTGACCATTGGCGTATTAAGTAATACCTCAATGGCAGCAACACGCCCTTCCCCATCAGAGGTCGGAATAAGTTGCTGAGCAATGATAGCGCGTAAATTTAATGCTAAGTCATATTTAAGCTTATCGTGCTTTTCTTTTGGTACTAAGTGCATAATGCGGTCAATAGCTTGGTTAGCATTGTTGGCATGCAGGGTGGCAACACATAAGTGACCTGTTTCTGCGAAGCTCAACGCATATTCCATGGTTTCTTGCGAACGAATTTCACCAATTAAAATAACATCAGGCGCTTGGCGCAAAGAGCTTTTAAGTGCCGATTCAAAACTTTCAGTATCTAAACCCACTTCACGTTGGGTAATAATACTTTTTTGATGTTCATGCACAAATTCAATCGGATCTTCTATGGTTAAAATATGCCCACGTTGATTGCGATTTCTATAACCAATAAGTGCCGCCAAAGACGTTGATTTACCGGTTCCCGTACCACCTACAAATAACACGAGTCCGCGCTTTGACATAATCACATCGGTCAATGCAGAAGGTAATCCAAGCTCTTTAACATCGGGAATTTTAGTGACGATTCGGCGAATAACCATGCCCGCTCTGTCGCGTTGCCAAAAAGCCGAAATACGAAAGCGCCCTTCGTTAGTTGCAATCGCAAAGTTACATTCTTTAGTGTTATGAAACTCTGCTTTTTGTTTTTCACTCATCGCTGATTCAACTAACTCTAGCGCTTGCTCATCTGTTAATTTATCGTCATTAAGAGGAGTTAGCTCGCCGTTAATTTTAGCGCTAATAGGAAGTTGGCTCGATACAAATAAATCAGAGCCTTTTTTGTCGATCATTATTTGTAAAAAGTGATTTAAAGATAAAGTCATAATAATTCCTTAAGCGCTAAACTGCGTCTTATCTTGCGCTTTTGTATACGCCGCTGAGTGAGTGATAATGCCACGGTTAACTAAGCTTGTTAAACATTGATCCATGGTTTGCATGCCTTGCGACGCACCTGTTTGAATTGATGAATACATTTGTGCAATTTTATCTTCACGGATTAAGTTACGAATAGCAGGCGTTGCCAACATAATTTCGTGTGCAGCCACTCGCCCTCCCCCTACTTTTTTTATCAGTGTTTGCGAAATAACTGCACGTAATGACTCAGAGAGCATAGAGCGGATCATATCTTTTTCTTCGCCAGGGAATACATCAATAATACGGTCAATGGTTTTAGGTGCAGAGGTCGTATGCAAAGTACCAAACACCAAGTGACCGGTTTCCGCAGCGGTCATAGCAAGGCGAATAGTTTCTAAATCTCGTAACTCACCCACTAAAATAACATCAGGGTCTTCACGGAGTGCGCTGCGTAGTGCGTTAGAAAAGCTATGTGTATCACGATGAACTTCCCGCTGATTAATTAAGCTGAGTTTATTATCGTGAACAAATTCGATAGGATCTTCAATAGTCAGCACATGATGATGCTTAGTTTGGTTAATGTAATCGACCATCGCCGCAAGCGTGGTCGACTTACCTGAACCTGTAGGGCCCGTGACTAACACTAGGCCTCGTGGGTTATCTGAAATTTGTTTAAATATTTCAGGTGCGCCTAAATCTTCAAGAGTGAGTACGTCACTCGGGATAGTACGAAACACAGCAGCAGGGCCACGATTAGAGTTAAAGGCATTTACACGAAAACGTGCTAAATTAGGGACTTCAAAAGAAAAATCCACTTCGAGATTTTGTTCATAGTCCTTACGCTGGTTATCGTTCATAATGTCATAAACCAGACTGCTGACTTCTTTATCTCCAAGTGCTGGTATATTAATACGTCGCACATCGCCATCAACACGTATCATAGGTGATACCCCTGATGATAAGTGCAAATCTGATGCTTTATGTTGCACACTAAATGCCAATAATTCGGTGATATCCATTTATGACTCCACAACTAACTGATAAATATATGGTTACAATAGCAGAACGACTCACATCCGCCTACGCTAGAATTGCAGAGGCAGCGCACAAAGCACAACGTAATAGTAACGATATTACGTTACTTGCAGTATCTAAAACCAAACCCGCTACTGATATTATGGCAGCTTATGAGCAAGGGCAACGTCAATTTGGTGAATCTTATGTTCAAGAGGCTGTAGATAAAATAGCGCAACTAGACACATTTAGCGATATTGTTTGGCATTTCATTGGCCCTATTCAGTCAAATAAAAGTGCTTTAGTCGCTGCCAATTTTGCTTGGGTGCAAAGTGTAGACAGACTTAAAATAGCCAAGCGATTAAACAGTCAACGTCCTGAGACAATGCCGCCACTGAATGTACTTATTCAAGTGAATATTAGCGAAGAAGAAGCAAAGTCTGGTTGTCACCCCAATGAAATCACTGAGCTGGCGCAATATATAGATCAATGTGCCCATTTACAGTTGCGCGGACTGATGGCTATTCCCGCTAAAAGCGACGATGCAAACACGCAAATTCAATATTTTGAGCAATTACAAACTTGCTTTGATAAACTACAGACCCAATATCCTCATATAGATACGTTGTCGATGGGGATGAGTAACGATGTAGAAGCTGCCATAGCGGCAGGTTCAACCATGGTGAGGATCGGCACAGATATTTTTGGAACACGAACTTAAAAGGTGATAACAGACATATGTCAGATAAAAAAATCGCATTTATAGGCACAGGTAATATGAGCTACGCCATCATTGGTGGCATGGTAAAAAACGGCTTTAACGCAAATAATATTATTGCGACTAACCGCAACCAAGAAAAACTAGCTAAGGTAGCTGCCGATTTCAAAGTGCAAACCACCAGTGACAATAACGAAGCTATGCGCGATGCCGATGTCATTGTTTTGTCTGTTAAACCACAAATGATGGGCGATTTATGCCAATCATTTCAAGATTCAGGTGTCGACTTTAGCGATAAATTATTTATCTCAGTCGCGGCAGGCTTAACCGTTAAGCGCTTACGAGAAATGCTTGGTCAAGATGTAAAAATGGTACGTTGTATGCCAAATACGCCATCATTACTTGGCCGTGGTGTATCTGGCTTATATGGTGCAGGCGAAACCCAAAGCGAGCATGAGTTTGTACAGCAAGTATTTGAATGTACAGGCATCGTTGTATGGGTTGAAAAAGAGTCGCAAATAAACGACGTGATTGCTGTTACCGGCTCTTCACCGGCTTACTTTTTCTTATTTATGGAAGCCATTGAAGAAAAAGCCAAAGCGCTTGGGTTTAGTGATGAAGACGCACGCCGCTTAGTGCAGCAAACCGCCCTTGGCGCAGCTGAAATGGCACTTAGCCAAACTGATATTAGCATTTCACAATTACGTTCAAATGTGACATCAAAAGGCGGTACCACGCATGCAGCCGTTGAGCATTTAAAAGCACAAGGTTTAACTAAAACCGTAGGCGATGCAATGGATGCGTGTATTGCGCGTGCAGTGCAAATGGAACAAGAACTTTAAAACCATTTTTTATTGAAGGTTATACTATGAATGCCATGCAATTTTTAATTAGCACCTTGTTTGATCTATTTTTAATGGTGGTACTACTGCGTTTTTGGCTACAGTGGGCAAAAGCCGACTTTTACAACCCAATGAGCCAATTTGTGGTCAAAGCCACTTCGTTTGCAGTTAACCCGCTGCGAAAAATCATTCCAGGGCTAGGCGGGCTTGATTTAGCCTCTTTGTTGCTGGCATTTATAGTGGCTGCGGCAAAAATAAGTACCCTAATGTGGCTTATTTATAGCTCTTGGGCTATTCAGCCTGTGCTTATACAAGCGCTAATAACTGTTTTAAAAGAAGGTTTAAATTTAGTCTTTTGGGTATTAATCATCCGCGCTATTTTAAGCTGGGTAAGCCAAGGCTATAACCCAATTGAAGCGGTATTCCATCAGCTTACTGAGCCAATGTTAAAGCCCATCCGTAAAATTTTACCGCCATTAGGGGGATTAGATTTATCGGTACTGGTACTAATCATCGGCATTCAATTTTTACAAATGCTGCTAATGGACCTTTTAGCTTAAGCATAACGTAATATAAAAGAGGCCTAGTGCCTCTTTTTTACATACTCAGGAGTTAACCATGCAACGTTTAATAAAGTTTTGTTTTATTGCTTGTCTCGCCTTAGCATTTAATGCACACAGCGCACAAGAACAAGGCGCCCAGTATAAAGAACTAGGCCCTTGGCAAGTTCATTACATAGCCTTTCCATCAACGTTTATTCAGCCACAAATAGCCAAAACGTATGGCCTGGAACGCAGTGGCTACAAAGGTATTGTTAATATTTCCATCTTAAAAAATGATACTGATAAAACAGCGCAAAAAGCGACATTACAAGGCACCGCTAGAAATTTATTAGGCAATAAACAAAGCCTCAACTTTAAAGAAGTGGTTGAAGGCGATTCTGTTTATTACCTAGCACAAGTAGATTACACCAACGAAGAAATTTTACGTTTTGAAATTGAAATCCAACAAGGTAACCAGTTCCAAACATTAAAGTTTCAGCAAAAATTTTACGTAGATTAAATATGACCAACACCTTAGTACTTGCAACCGGCAATCCCGGCAAAGTAAATGAGCTGGCTAACATGCTCAGCTCGCTTAATATTAATGTAGTACCACAAAGCGACTTTAACGTGAGCGAAGTGGCCGAAACAGGCACCACGTTTGTAGAAAACGCGATAATTAAGGCGCGTCATGCAGCTAAAATAACTGGATTACCGGCTATTGCTGATGATTCGGGATTAGAAGTTGATAGCTTAAATGGCGCACCCGGCGTTTACTCTGCCCGCTTTGCAGGTAAAGGCGCAAGTGATCAAGATAATATCGATAAATTACTGGCTGATTTAGGCGATAACCCTAACCGCCGTGCTCGTTTTTGGTGTGTGTTAGTACTGATGCGTCACGCCGACGACCCTACCCCACTTATTTGCAGTGCTAGCTGGGAGGGCGAAATAACCCTTAGCCAACACGGTGAAGGTGGCTTTGGCTACGATCCTATCTTTTTTGTGCCATCAGCAAAGTGCACCAGTGCAGAGCTGACAAAAGCGCAAAAAAATACCCTAAGTCATCGTGGGCAAGCACTTAAAATGTTACTGCAAGAGCTACAACACAAAGGCGGCCTGTGAACCTTCCTCCACTAAGTTTATATGTGCATGTGCCATGGTGCGTGCAAAAATGCCCTTACTGCGACTTTAACAGCCACGGACAAAAAGGTGACATCCCTGAAGCTGAGTATGTACAGCATTTAATCGACGATTTAAAAGCTGATTTACACTTAGTACAAGGGCGTAAAATTCACAGTATTTTTATAGGTGGCGGCACACCAAGCCTATTAACCGGCGCGGCATACACCCGTTTACTCAAGGAAGTAGATAGCCTAATTGGCTTAACCGATAACTGTGAAATAACCCTTGAAGCAAATCCCGGCACAGTAGAAACTGGCCGTTTCAAAGATTATGTAAAAGCAGGCATTAACCGTATCTCTATCGGCGTGCAAAGCATGCAGGACGATAAGTTAAAAGCCCTAGGTCGAATTCATGGTGCCGATGAAGCCAGTTATGCTGCACAGCAAGCCAGTGAAGCAGGGTTAAATAGCTTTAACCTTGACTTAATGCATGGCTTACCAGGGCAGTCTCTTGATGATGCACTGAGTGATTTAAAACAAATTATTGCGCTCAATCCACCTCATATTTCTTGGTATCAGCTCACCATTGAGCCCAATACGCAATTTGCTTCAAAACCGCCGACTTTGCCACAAGATGAAACCTTATGGGATATTCAAGAGCAAGGCCAAGCATTATTAGCACAAGCTGGCTATCAGCAATATGAAATATCAGGGTATGCAAAACCTGGCTATCAATGCCAACATAACTTGAATTATTGGCGGTTTGGCGATTATCTTGGCATTGGCTGCGGCGCTCATGGTAAGGTTACTGATGCGAAAACGGGGGTGATAACACGCACTGAAAAGGTAAAACACCCTCGGGGCTATATGGATATTATTAAACCCTACTTGTACAAAAGCTGGCAAGTAGAGCAAGACGACTTAGCGTTTGAATTTTTTATGAATCGCTTTCGTTTAATAGAGCCATGCCCTATAAATGATTTTAATGCGCTGACGCAGCAACCACTGCAAAGCCAACAGCATGCACTAGATAAAGCCATTAATGCCGGTTTACTAACACAAACAGACAGCCACTGGCACGTTACACTCCAAGGGCAACGTTTTTTAAATGATCTACTTGCGTTATTTGTTTAGTGACAATAATAGGTTTCTAACAACAAAAGGGAAACGAATGCGTAAACTTACTCTAATTGCTGCCACCATTAGTGTGGCACTGCTTGCAGGTTGCCAACAAGCAACACAACAATCAACGCCTGCACCTGCGGTTCAAGCTCAACCTGTTCAAAGTGAAATTGACAAAGCGAATGCTTTTTTTGAAGACACTTTTAATCGTGATGTAATGAGCAGCCCGGTTTATCAAACCTACATGGGCATCAAAAAAGATTACGATAAATGGGATGACAACAGCGAAGAAAAAGCCCTTAAAGACTTGGCACAAGCTAAAGCCGATTTGGTCACACTCAACAGCATTAATCGTGCGCAATTAGATACAGCAACCCAAGTAAGTTATGATTTAAAAAAACAAGATTTAGAAGCCAGCATTGCTGATTTCAAATGGCGTTACCACAACTACCCTGTAAACCAAATGTTTGGTACGCACTCTATGGTGCCAGCTTTTTTAATCAACCAGCATCAAATTAGCAACGTAAAAGAAGCTAACGATTACATTGCTCGTTTAAATGGGGTACCGGGTGTATTTGATCAGCTTATTACTGGCTTAGAAATTCGCGCCGATAAAAACATCATCGCGCCTAAATTTGTATTTCCACACGTCATTGATTCAAGCAAAAACATCATTAAAGGTGCGCCGTTTGAACAAGGTGAAGATTCTACGCTTTTAGCTGACTTTAAACGCAAAGTTAATGCCTTAGAAATAGACCAAGCTGAAAAAGATGCACTTATTAGTAAAGCGACTGAAGCATTAAAAACAGCGGTTAAACCTGCTTACTCTAAGTTAATTAACTACATTGCACAGTTAGAAAAACGTGCTGATGACCGTGACGGTGCTTGGAAATTCCCTGATGGCGAAGCGTTTTACAATAACGCACTGAAACGCACCACCACGACAGACCTTACAGCAAAAGAGATTCATGCCATTGGCCTTGCTGAAGTATCACGTATTCATGATGAAATGCGTGCCATTAAAGATAAAGTCGGCTTTGAGGGCGACTTAAACGCCTTTATGCAGTTTATGAAAACCGACAAGCAATTTTATTTAGCTAACACTGAAGCTGGTAAAGCACAGTACCTAAGTGAAGCTAAAGGTTTAATTGATAACATGAAAACACGCTTAGATGAGCTGTTTATTGTAAAACCAAAAGCCGACATGATTGTAAAACGTGTTGAAGCATTCCGTGAAAAAGCGGCAGGTAAAGCGTTTTATCAACAACCTGCGCCAGATGGTTCTCGCCCAGGTATTTACTACGCCAACCTATACGACATGGAAGCAATGCCTACTTACCAAATGGAAGCCTTGGCTTATCATGAGGGGATTCCGGGTCACCATATGCAAATTGCCATTTCACAAGAACTTGAAGGTGTACCTAAGTTCCGTAAATTTGGTGGTTACACAGCCTACATTGAAGGCTGGGGGTTATACTCAGAATTACTACCAAAAGAAATGGGCCTTTACGAAGACCCGTATTCAGATTTTGGTCGCTTAGCCATGGAATTATGGCGTGCATGTCGTTTAGTGGTTGATACCGGTATTCACGCAATGAAGTGGACTCGTCAAGAAGGTATTGATTACTACGTTAACAACACCCCTAACGCCACTTCTGACGGTGTGAAAATGGTTGAGCGTCATATTGTAATGCCATCTCAAGCAACGGCTTACAAAGTAGGTATGCTGAAAATTTTAGAACTACGTGAAGATGCTAAAATGCAACTTGGCGATAAGTTTGATATCCGCCAGTTCCACGATGTAGTGCTTAAAAATGGCCCTGTACCATTAAACGTACTAGAAAACTTCGTTAATGAGTGGATTGCCAGCAAACAAGCTTAATTTTTAAGTATTTACTTAAAGGAATAAAAGGTCGCAATTGCGGCCTTTTGTTTTATAAAGCAAAAAATTAAGCTAGGATAAAGTTGGAATTCAAGGAGAACAGAATGGATCTAAGCATACAGCTACTCAATGCGCGTATTAAACAACAGCAGTTTGATGAGCTAGATAACGACTTTAAAAAGCTCACTGAGGCACAGCAAGTAATACAGCTTAATTACCTGTTTGAAAGTGCGCTACGCATGAGTATTAAATACGATTTTATGCAAAACATCGCCGTGCGTATTTTAACCACTAATACGCCACCAGCGCCGTTTATTGAAAAACTAACCAGTTTAGACGCGCTGAGTTTTTTTACGCCTGCACTTAAATTAAATAAGGGATTTATTAATACAGACGACTCTGGCAATAACGCCCTGCATAATGTATTTAAGCAAGCAATGCCCACACAACTGCCTTTTAACTATGTTCGCTCGTTAATGTTATTTGAATCTAACGAAGAGTTACTATATGCATTAGCACATACAAATAAGCAAGGGCTCACTCCGGTTGCCAGTTACATCGCCTATGCACATAAGCCAAACATTCCGGTAAAACATGAATTTTCGGCCTTGCTCGCATTAATGGAAATAGAGCAAAAACAAAATCCTGCAGCAAAATTACAAATACTTGAGGCATTAAAAAATAATCCCCCAAGCGAGATAACCTTGCTACTGAGCGCCGCTTATTTACAGCGCTCTACTGAACAAGTGGCGGCTCTAATCTGATAAGTAATATTCTACGCTGGTAACAACACGTACGTTTTTAATTTGCGGCGTGTTTGAATCCCGATCGCTAATGCTAAACTGCCCTTGGCGAGCGGTTTTAATTTTACCTAAGCGTGAATTTGAATCTTTAGCAAACTTATCTGCCACTTCACGAGCTTTTTCTGTGGCTTCTTGCACCATGGCTGGTTTTATATCGTTAAGCCCAGTAAAAATATACTCAATACGGGTTTGATAGTTGTCTTGCACAATAGCTATATTTTGTTTAGCTAGCTGACTCACTTTGCTCAGTGCGTTTTTAACTTTATCAGGAGCATTGGAGTAAACAATAATATTTGAGCTAATAACATACCTAAACTTTTGATTATCATTCGCGTATTCACGGGCTTGCTTATCTATAATAGATTGAGTACCTGTCGATATTTCTTGATCGTCAAAGCCGTGTAACTTTAAAAAGGCAATCACCGCATCGTTTTTTTGCTCAACTCGCTCAACAAGCTTTTCAAGATTGTTGTCGGCATCGTTAAACTGCAAAGGCCAAATAACGGTATCAGCCACAACTTCACGTTCAGCTAACCCTTTTACCTGCACCGTGCGCTCCATCCCTTTAATATCAAGCGCAGCCCCTTTTATAATAAAACCCAATGCAATTAGGCCAATGCTTAAACACGCTGCTGCCATAACAACGGTTACATTCGATATTTTATTCACCTTAGTCTCCTTGACCGATATCAATAATAAGCACGTTCACGCTCGAAAAAACACTATAAACAGGTTACATTGAGAAGGTATAGATAGCAAAACTTAATCAGCCAAGGAAACGCAATGAGTCTAAAACGTATTAGCCAGTTTTTTAATCCAAGCTCAGTCGCTGTTATTGGGGCATCAAACACCCCTACTCGGGCTGGTAATGTGGTAATGCGTAATTTATTACAAGGCGGGTTTAAAGGGCCCATCATGCCTGTTACACCCAATCATACTGCAGTGCATGGCGTATTGGCTTACCCAAGTATTGAAGCCCTTCCCAAAGTACCTGATTTAGCCGTTATCTGTACCAATAAAAACACCTTAATGAAAATTATTGAACAGCTAGGTACGCTGGGGTGCCATAGCGCTATTATTATTGCTGATGGTCTAACAAGTACTCAAAAACAAGAACTTAAAGATAACGCTGCAAAGCATAAAGTGACGCTGCTTGGCTCAAATTGCTTAGGGTTACTTATTCCGCACATAGGTTTAAACGCGAGTTTTTCGCACACTGTTGCCACGCCAGGTAAACTGGCTTTTGTGTCGCAATCAGCGGCTGTTTGCTCAACGATTCTTGATTGGGCTAAAAATAAAGAAATTGGCTTTTCATACTTTGTATCAATGGGAGATTGTTTAGATATTGAGTTTGACGAAATACTCGACTTTTTAGGCCGCGACGCTAAAACCAAAGCTATCCTACTTTACATAGATAACATTAATGATATTCGCAGCTTTATTTCTGCCGCGCGTGCGGCGGCATTTTCTAAACCCGTTATTGCCATTAAAACGGGCAGAACCACTGCAGGCGCTCTCGCTGCTGAAATACACACCGGCGGAAAACAAAGCTCAGATGCAGTATATGATGCCATGTTTCAACGCGCAGGGATGTTAAGAGTAAATGATTTGCGTGAGCTCTTTGCCGCCACTCAAACCTTAGCAATGCACCCCAAATTATTGCAAGTAGAGCAGCTAACTATATTAACTAATGGCGGCGGCCCTGGAGTGATGGCCGTTGATGAACTTATTCAAAGCTCAGGTAAACTTGCTCAGCTTAGTGATGAAACGCGCGAAGCACTCAATAAAGTGATCCCACATTCAGACACAACATCCAACCCTGTCGATATATTTGGCGATTCTGCGCCAGTGCGTTACAAACACGCATTAGAAATACTGCTTAATGCTAAAGAAGTTAAAAACTTACTGATCATTCATACTCCATCGGCATTGGCCCCGAGTGAAAATTATGCTCAGGTTATTGTTGAGGCTCTGAACAAATTACCGAAAATGGCACGCCCGTATGTGATCACTAATTTCATGGGAGAAGATGCCGCCTTTGCAGCCAGACGCATCTGCGCGAATAATGCCATTCCGACCTATCGTACCCCAGAAGGTGCAGTAGGTGCCTTTATGCACTTAGTAAGCTATCGTCGTAACCAAAAACATTTAACCCAAACACCAGAATCAAACACCGATGATGCGACTATTAATAAAGCAGCAGCGAAAGCAGCTATTAAAGAGTTTTTAAATGATGAGCAACATTACTTATCAACCCATCAAGCGAGTCAAATTTTAAGTAGCTACGGTATAGACTGTATCCAAACTGAAGTAGCCTACACCCCTACTGAGGCAAAAGAGCAAGCAATAGAGCTAGGTTTTCCGGTCGCATTAAAATTGATGAGCCCCAGTATTCCCTCTAAGTCTGAAGTCGGTGGCGTAGTACTCAACCTCAATGATGCACAAGAGGTCGAGCAAACGGCATTTGCTATGCTGTTAAGAATAAAAAACACCTACCCTGATGCTGTTATTGATGGCTTTTCGTTACAAAAAATGGCGCCTAGAGCAGGTGCCAATGAGCTGCGCATAGCCATTAAAACAGAGCCTAATTTTGGGCCAGTTATTTTATTAGGTGAAGCTGGCACAGGGCTTGAGTACGCTCAAGCGGCGGTGGCCTTGCCACCACTGAATATGAACCTAGCTAAATATTTAATTGCCGCCGCCCATGATAAGGGAGTCCTTAAAGATCGCATTCTGCCAGAAAAAGTAGATAAATATCGTTTATGTGCGCTACTGACCCGAATTTCTCAACTCGTTGTCGATCAACCCGATATCACCTCATTAGAGCTGAATCCTATTTTAGCCAGTAATGGGCAGTTTTTAGTCCTTGATGCCACCATGAACCTAAATCAGTATCAGGTTCAGGCGCACCGAAAACGTTTATCAATCCGCCCTTATCCTATTGAGCTGGTTGAAACGGTGACCCTAAAAAATAAGACCTTAGCAACGCTCAGACCAATCAAACCAGAAGATGAGCAGGCACATCAAGAGTTTGACCGCTCCTTAAGCAAAGAAGATAGATACAAGCGCTTTTTTGGTGAATTGCCACAATTTAACCATGATCAACTCGCTAAAATGACGCAAATTGATTACGACCGCGAGATGGCATTTATTGTTACCCAAACACAAGACGAGCAACAGCACACATTAGGGGTTTCGCGAGTGATTATGGATCCCGATAACTTACAAGCAGAGTTTGCCATTGTGGTACGTTCTGATTGCCAAGGACTTGGGTTAGGACGTATTTTAATGAACGCGGCTATTTCTCACTGCAGACGCCAAGGCGTGAAAACGGTTGAAGGTATCACCCTGCCAGAAAATACCGGCATGATTGAGTTGGCTCGTAAACTCGGGTTTAAAATAAGTCGTGATTTTGAAGAAGGCAGTATCAATATGCTGCTCACATTGTAATAGGTACTATGCGTAAACTAAGACAAACCATCAACCAAGTATTTGAAGCGTCAGGTAAGTATCAGCGAGCGGGACACATTTTAGATGTCATACTGATCAGCATAATTATGATTAATGTGGTGGCGATTGTGCTTGAGTCGGTGCACAGCATCGCAACCGAGTACTATAGCGAGTTTTTAATCTTGGAGCTGGTATCAGTGGCTATATTTAGTGCTGAATATCTAATACGTGCTTGGACCTGTGTCGATCGCTTAAAGTACGCCTCCATGAATTGCTCAAACACACAAAAACGGATTCGATATATTTTATCACCTCTGGCAATTATCGATTTAATTGCCATTTTGCCTAGTTTATTAATGTTTTTCTTTGCTATCGATTTACGTTTTTTACGGGTACTGCGGTTGTTGCGGGTATTTAAGCTCACTCGTTATTCTCGAGCAATGCAATTGTTATTGCAGGCGTTTATTGATGAGTCGAGTTCATTACTGGCGGCATTTTTTATTATGTCTGTGTTACTTATTTTAGCCTCTTGCGGTATTTATTTATTAGAGCACGACATTCAACCAGACAAGTTCGGCTCTATTCCTGCAGCCATGTGGTGGGCAATGGCAACCCTAACTACGGTTGGTTATGGCGATGTTGTGCCTATAACGCCTATTGGTAAACTATTTGGTGGCGTAATCACTTTGGTGAGTATGGGGATGGTTGCCATACCAACCGGTTTATTAGCGTCGAGTTTCTCAGAGCAAATACGCAAACGTCGCCAGCTATTTGAAGATGCCACCCACGAGAAAATAACCGATGGTAAGCTCACTGATGAGCAGATGCATCACCTTGAGGAGTTACGCTACAAACTAGGGCTAAGTAAACTAGAGGCCAATAAAGCAATAAAAGCGGAGCTAAATAAACGCAGCTCACACTTATTTTGCCGTCACTGTGGTAAGCGTCCTTAATAAAATAATGTATTAAGCGGCGCTTTAAGCTTGTGAGAATACAGGATGCCAATCGTGCTCAATAAGCTCAAGCACCTGCTCTTTAGGCACCGCTTTACTAAACAAGTAACCTTGAAAGTAGCTACAACCTTGCGCTTTTAAAAAAGCCAACTGATGTGCGCTTTCAACCCCTTCAGCAATACACTCTTTACCTAAACTGCTTGCTAAAGTTAGTGTAGATTGAATAATCGCTTCGTTATCCGAATCAATACCAATATCTTGCACAAAGCTGCGATCTATTTTTAATACATCAATCGGAAAGCGCTTCAAATAAGTTAACGAGGCATACCCTGTTCCAAAATCATCCATGTACAACTTACAGCCTAGTTGCTTTAATAAGTCCATATTTTTAAGCGCATGTTCTGAGTCTCGCATTAAAATAGACTCTGTTATTTCAAATACAATAGCCTCGGGCGGCAGTGCTGCATTGTTTAGTGCTTGGCGAATTTCAGGGACGAGTCCGATAAATTCAAAATCCAGTGCTGAGAGGTTAATTGATAGGTATAGATCAGGACACACTTTACGCCAACGAGCTAACTGCACCAAAGCACGCTTAAATGTTTGTAGCATTATTTTAGTGATTAAGCCTATATTTTCAGCTACGTTTGCAAACTCTTGCGTACTCGCTAACTGATTATCAGGCCAGCGTAGTAACACCTCAAAACCCACTGTTTTTTGCGTAGACGCATTAATAATGGGTTGATAATAATTACAAAATTCATGTTCATGATAAGCTTTGATCAACTGTGATTCTAAATGCATCGCTCTTTCAACACGTTGATTCATTTCTTGTTTGTAAAACTTGTAACACCCTTCCAAGCCATCTTTAGCATAATAAAGCGCAACATTTGACGCTTTCAATAGTGCTTTATAATGCGCGGCATCATCAGGGAAAATAGCCACACCAATACTTAGGTGTACATTGACGCTTTGCTGATTCATAACAATGTCTTTACTCACGCAATCCATTAGTTTGGTGCATATAAGTAATACTTCTTCTATTTGCTGAATATCTTCAACTAGAATTACAAATTCATCACCGCCTAAACGCGCGACGCTATCACAAGGACGTAATGCTGTTTTCAAGCGGTTCGCCACCAGCTTTATTATCTCATCGGCGTTTTCTGTGCCAAATGAATCATTAAAATACTTAAACCGTTTTATATTAACGTGTAACAAAGCCACTTTACACTGATGGCGGCGCGCCTGATCGATGGCATGTATAGCTCTGTCGTTAAACAAGGTTCTATTTGGCAGCCCTGTAAGTGAATCGTAATTAGCCAGTATATGCAGTTCGCTCTCGGCTGACTTTTGTGCATGAATATCCGTTAAAATAATCACGTAACTACTCAGCCTTTGACTTTCATCAGCTACGGCGCTTATTTTAACCAGTACATGGCGTTGCTCTTTGTTTGCCAGAACGACAGTATCTTCACATGAAAAATGTTCGCCCACTTCAAGCTTTTGCATAATTCGTAAATAATCAAAATAGCTACTGCGGGACATTCCCAAATTAAGCGCACGGGTTGAACGAGGCTCTGCTGATAAGCCAAAAGCGCTTTGCAGCGATTTATTTGAGGCACGTATATTAAAGTTTTTATCTAAGATAAACACCCAATCTCGGGTTTGTTCAAACGCGGCGGTAAATAACCGAGCATGCTCTTCAAACACCCTTTCGCGTGTCATATTGGTATACGTACCGGCTACTTTTTGCGGCGTTTTTTTGTCCCACTCAACTACCTTGCCAAAATCTTTGTACCAACGCCAATGACCTTTGGCGTGGCGTAATCGGTAGGTACAATTAAAATACCCTTTATCTGTTGATAAAAATTCTAACCACTCCAACCTAAAAATAGCACGCTCTTGAGGGTGAATTTTTTCTAGGTAGTCATCTAAACTCACCGAGTCATCCTCGTAGCCTAATTCGTTGACTAATCTAGGCTGATAAATATTTAACTGGCTCGCCTGCCAATCCCATACCCCGGACTCACTTCCCTCTAGTGCAAGCTTTAAACGCGCCTCACTGTCTTGGCTTTCTTTGTGTGCTGCCAATAAGATACGCTGTATTTTGTTGCGCCTCATTACCCATGCAGTCACTATGGTGATCAATAAAATGGTATAAAGCGCTAAAAAGTATGGAGCACGCCATAGCGGATATCTCACTTTAATATTTAACGTGGCTGGCGCAGTATAGTCGCCGGTCAGTGGATCTTTTGCCCAGACTTTTAACTGGTAACTGCCGGGGTTTAATTTAGGAAACACCACACGATTATTTCGGGTATAACTTTTTTTACCTTTATCGAGCTGATATCCATAAATAATACGCTCTTGGAAGCTGAATGACATCGCTGAAAATGCAATCTCAAGCCCGATATCATCATGGTTTAAAGTGATATTTTTTAATGGCTGCTGTAAATTTATAGACAAGTCCCGAGACATTAAGTTGATGCGCGTGATATTGACCTGATCTAATAAACCTTGGCTATTTTTATTGTCTTTAGGATCAAAGTAGGTAAAACCCTTGAGGCTACCGAAGGCAATTCGACCATCCGCTAACTTAGCCATAGCGCCATTATTAAACTCAGCAGAGAGCACCCCATCTGATGTTGTAAATTGCTGAAAATGAATTGTTTCAGGATTTAGTCGCCATATTCCTTTATGGCTACTCATCCAAATCATTCCCTCTTCATCAAGAACCATATCGTACAACAAGGTGCCGAGTTTATTTTTATCTAAATCAATTGTGTGCACTAACTCATAGGTTGTTGCATCTATACCAATCAGCCCAAAATTAGATAACGATAGCCAAAGTATGCCTTGCCCATCTACCACGTAGGAAAGAATACTAACGGCTACATTTTCATGGTGTTTAGGCACTTTATAAATGGTGTTTAAACTTAAATCATTGGGGTTAAATTGATATAAAACGCCACCACTAAAAAATAATGGCTTCTCGGGTTGGTGCGGTAATGGGGGTAAAAAGCCATGCGCTAAAAAAGGGTCAAATTGTGCTAATTCGCCTTTTAAGTGAACTAATTGTCGGCTATCAATATTATATTTAAACATACCATGATCTGGGTGTACAAAATACAAATCCCCGTTTGGTAGCAATGTCAGGCCATGCATCCAATCATTTAAAAAAATCTGATTGGTAGGACTGTTAGTTCTTGGTTGGGTAAGTTGCTGAGTTTGCGGGTCAAAAATGAATAATCCTCGGTTTGAGTGCAACCAGAGTTTATCTTTGTAAGGCATAATTTTGAAAATAGTAAACTCTGTGGTCAGTAAATCGACTTTATAATCTTTTAAATACACCTTTGAGCGATTACTTTTTAAATCAACCGCAGTTAAACCATTGTGTGTGCCTAACCATAGCTTTTCTTGGAACTCCTTAATTGACCATACCGAATGATGTGATAAACCATCCCCAACCAGTGCATTCCCCTCTACATTATAAAACTTGTAATTGTCGCCCGATAAATAAAACGCACCATCGGTTTTAGTGGCTAGCCACATTCCGCCCGATTTATCTTTCACCATATCAATAATACTGTTATCGGCGAGGGTGTACTTACTCTGTTGGATACGTTTATTTTTAACCACTTTTTTAGTGGTTAAATTAAAACAAAGCAGGCCTTTATCTGTTGCTAAATCGAGTACTCCTTGCTGATTATCGATATCCCAAACATTCAGATCGGCCAGTAATTTTTGGCTTGTAAATGATTGTTCGCGGTTGTTAAACATTGCCTCTAAATTACTAATATCAACAGCGTATAAGCCCTTAACCGCACCTACAAGCAACTGATTGTTATTACCTAGCGCAAATGATTTCACATTATTTTGATAAATATGTACATCCGTTTCGCTCAAGTGCTCGAGTGGCCTTACCTGCTGTGTTGCGATGTTAAAAACATACGCGCCGTCTGTGCTACCGATAAAAATATAACCGTTATAATGAAACAAAGTACGCACAAACGCATTTTCAAATTGCTCAGGAAGTGTAAATAAGGAGGTAATAGAGCCGTTGTCTATATCGAGTTTTGCAAACTCTCGGCCTTGTCCAATCCATAAGGTTTTATCATCGGTGGCTAACATAGTAAAAACGGACTGCTGTAGTATTTGCTCTTCTGTGACAGGTTTTTCTATGTATTGTTGGTAGGTATCCGTTTTCGGATCGTATCTGAACAAGCCTGCTAATAAGGAGGCAATCCAGATATGCCCTTGTTGGTCTTGATATATGCGATCGATGATCGCCTCTTCTAACTCACCATTAGGGCCATTGATTGGAATAACTTGATAGCCATCGTATCGGTTAAGGCCTCCCTCAGTAGAGAGCCATAAATACCCATTGTTATCAATAAGCATGGTATTAACGTAACTTTGAGATAAGCCTTCGCTTGGGGATAATCGTTTTACTTGCGCTGTTACTTCAACGCTTATGAGCATAAACAGCACAAATATGGCTGTGATAAACCCATTAATACTCATACCCATGCTTGTCCTATTACTAATTTATGTTTTATTGATATTTCAATGCGGTAATATTTCGGTGCTTATAAGCATCAAATAGCGTTAATAATGCAGGAGTATATGTTAACACCTGGTTAAAACCAAGTGCTTGATAAAAATCAGTAAGGCGTTGATAAGCAAAGGTGTAAACAGGTTCTGTTTGCGCATTTAAAAGGGCAACTAATAACTGGGTTGCCACCCCCTTTGAACGATAAGAAGGAGCCACGAACACCGTTGATAAAAATAAAAAAGTGGGCTTATTCTGTAACCGGCAGGCGGCAATAATCGTATTATTATCGTAAGCGACCCAGACTTGATCCTGTTTGTTAGCACGGCCGCGGACGTTATGTAACGTATAAAACTTATTAACTAAGGGCGTTTTAATTGATTCTAATTGTTTAATTACAAGCATAGTAGGCAAACCCTAGCTAAGCATAATTGCCAAATACTGCTCAAATTTTTGTTTTAAAACACCTTGCTCTGCAACAGGACGACTATGCAGAGTGTCGTACACTTGCTCACGCGTTTTTTTACCGCGCTTAATTTGATAAGCCCAAAATGAGGCCTCGTAATCTAACTGAATTTGATACTTTTGCTCTCGCGGCAAGTTACACAGATTAAAACTCATATTCACTCCAATTATTAGGGGCTATAAACTTATTGTTGCCTGCATGAATACAGGTAAGGGCCGTGAGCAGCACACGGAGGCTTTTACTAGCCCACTAGGTTAAACAAGTCGCGCCGAGCGCCCCTAGCTTGAACAAATTTTCATCCGCAAAGGTCAACAGCCCCTCGCTCAATAAAACGTAGATTATACGTTTAAACTTATAAAAAACTAACTCTATAACTAATAAAAATAAGCGACTGTAAATAATTCAACGTAATCAATAATTGTTGATGGTAACTTTTGCAAGATTACTAATGCAAACTGTGCAAAAGACAGACAATTTGTTACTATGGCTGCTTATTATCTTGCCGCAATTAATTGGAAATACTGACGTGCTTAAACGCTTTAACGGATTGCTGGTATTACTGTGCTTAGTTTTTAGTAATATGTCTTTTGCGCACAGTTATAGCTACACATTTAATCGCCCGCAAAACACTCAACAAGCAAACTATACCATTGAGCTATTACAATTGGCCTATGAAGATATGGGCTTTAAACTAAATATTGTCGATTTTAATCGTCAAAATGCATTATTTGCAGCAGATAATGGCATGTTAGATGGACAGCTTGCTCGCGATATCAGTATTGAAAGTGCCTATAAAAATTTAATTCGAGTTAACTATCCACTCTTTAAATTTAACCTTGAACTTTATAAACGCTGTGAGCCCAGCTCCACTAAAACCATAGATAGCGTTGCTATTATTTCCAGTTACCCTGTGCAACAGCGATATTTAGACAGTATTGATTTTCAAGGTAAGATAATTGAAGTTAAAAATAATAATACGCAGCTTAACTTACTGATCCAGCAAAAAGTACAAGGAGCGTTACTTATTGATTTTGCGATGGCAAATAAAACCATTCCCCCCTCTTTAGGCTGCTATGAAAAACAAGTAGTTGCAACCTACCCGCTTTATCATTATTTACATAATAGTCATGCGGATATTGTTCCCCAGCTAGAAGCAACACTGGATAAGTTACACAATAACGGCACAGTTGCAAAACTCAGGTCAAAATACAACCTACATTTTTAAAAATCAAAACCTTGTTGATCTGCTTGCGGTGATGATTGTGCCACTTTATTTTTTTGCTGTAAGTAACGTTTATAGCGCTGCTGACATAAACTCAATACTTTTTTCTTTTGGGAATTCGTTAACGAATTCCAAGAAAAACGTTCATCGCGACTGCGATAGCAGCCTTTGCAATAACCGCGATTATTAACTAAGCAAATACCTTTACAAGGGCTAGGAATATCAAATATTTCAATTTGTTGCATTTTACCCTCCGGTATTAAAAGCATAGCCTGAGTATAGCGCTATTTTTGTGCAAAAAAAAAGCAGCAAATAAATTGCTGCTTTGTTGTTAGCTTAAGCTGTTAATTACTGCTCACAGCTTTGTTCATCTACTTGTGTTTTTCGATGAAATGGCTTGGCATACATAGCTAAAACCAAAGCCCTTAACTCTTCTGGCACCTTGGCCAAACGTTCTTCAAACTGTGCTGCGTCATTTTTATTGATCACCGCCTCAGTGCAGCCAGCAGCAATAAAGTTGCCTGGGTGTAAGTAAAACGAATCAATAATTTGCTTATCAATGGTTTTTGCCAGTTCATCGGCACTGTCACAACCTGACTCAATGGGCTGACCAAACGATAAATGCACATGCCCTTTGGCTGAACTAAACCCTTCAACAATGCTGGCAATATCTTCGCCTGCCGATTTAACATACTTGCCATGATGTTGTTTATGATATAGCTCTTTTGCCTTAGCTATAGCACAAGGTTCGTATTGGTAAGAGATTGCAACCGGCACCACTTTGAGCTCTTTAATGTATTCGCCAAATTCTTTCTTTTGTTTACGGCCATTAAGTTGCAACATTTTTAAAAGCGCAGGATCAGTTTGATCAACCCCATCTTTAGCGCGCCCTTCTTTTTGGGCAATCCAAATTGAGTGCCCGCTACTGAGTGAATCATAAATATAAGCCGATAACTGAGTCAGCGCTTTTAACATCTCTTTTGGGGCTTTTGCTGAGCGTTTCACAATAAAACTTTTATTTAAGCGCATAAGCTCAGTAATGTAAGGAATTTGCAGCAAGTTATCGCCAATCGCAATTCTCACTGTTTTCATTTTATGCTGGAATAAGCCCCAATTAACCAGTGCAGGGTCAAGTACAATATCTCTGTGGTTTGAAACAAAAAGATAGGCTTGATTAGGGTCTAAGTCTTCTAAGCCAGAAAAAGTGACTTTTGAGGTGGTACGTTTTATTAATTTATTTAAGTAATGTGCCACTTCATTTTGTACATCTTCAACCGTTTTAACTTTGCCCCACTTTTTGCGCAACTGATGCTTTATTATAGCGCGTGCTAAAAACCCAACTGCGGATATAAAGCGTGGCAAATTGTATTTTGCAATTACATCAATAAACGCATTATCGTTAATTAATCGCGTTAATGAGGCGGCAACTTCATCGTCATTGTAAGGTCTTATATCTGCGTACTTATCTTCTAATTCAATCATTTACTGCATCTACAAAGTTAAAAACGGCGCGTTAAAACGCCCCGCTGTGTCTGATTTTGATTATAACTCAATCAAAAATACGAAACTAGCAATACTAAAGTTCGATTTACTGAGTTTTCATAGCGTTATAGTTTAACGCCGAGCCAAGCTGTCTTGCTAACAACGCATACGTATAAACTATGGCTATTAATTATTAATTTAAATGGGTAGACCTTACTAACAGCACTTTGTTCAAGTTAACTTAGCAAGGCAGTTGATCATAATAACATGCAAGTTAACCGTCAGTGGGCAGACCACATTTAAATATGGCTCTACAACTGCTAATGTAAACGCAATATGATAAACCCAATAACATTCAAATAGATGATACTCTTTTTATCACAAGCACTTCGCGTACAGGGGTTATTATTCCCTTAACACATACACTATTAGGACACACCGTGAACATAACAATTCTTGATAACGCTACACTGGCAAACACCTCACTTGATTGTATCTCAGCACTGGGAAAGCTTACCGTGCATCAGCTAACTAGCCCAGAGCAAGTGCTAGCACATAGCCAAAATGCAGAGGTGTTAATCACCAATAAAGTAGTGATTAATCGTGACACCATGGCACAATTAACATCACTCAAACTTATTTGTGTTAGTGCCACCGGCACCAATAATGTTGATTTAAATGCCGCGAAAGATTTAGGCATTGCGGTAACCAATGTTGCTGGTTATTCAACCCCCTCGGTTGTGCAGCATACCTTTTCGTTAATTACTAACTTATTAGGCAATACTCATCGCTACCAAGCGGACTGCCAACAAGGCGCATGGCAAAAAAGTGAAATGTTTTGTCGCCTTGATTACAGCTTTAATGACATTCAGGGTAAAACATTAGCCATTATTGGTGGGGGAACTCTGGGCAATGCTGTATCTAAAGTGGCTGAAGCCTTTGGTGCTCATGTCATTGTTGCAGAGCGCAAAGGTGCTGAGTGTCGCCAAGGACGCACGCCTTTTGAAACCGCAATAAAAACAGCGGATATTATCAGCGTACATTGCCCACTTAATGATGAAACGCGTGACTTAATTACGCTTAATGAATTAAAAATGATGAAACCAACTGCGCTTATTATTAACACCGCGCGCGGGGGGATCATTAACGAAGCCGACTTAGCACAAGCCTTAAAAACCAATGTGATTGCTGGTGCAGGTGTTGACGTACTAACTAAAGAGCCTGCTGAGCACAACAATCCACTGGCCAATTACACGGGAGATAACTTACTACTAACCCCACATATAGCGTGGGCCAGTACCGAATCTATTGTGCGCTTGGTTAAAGAAGTGAGTTTAAATATCGCTGCATTTAGTCAACAAGAGTCGCGTAATCGCTTGGTTTAATGCCGTTAAATTAAGTTAGTCAAAATAACTAAAAAGTGGCTTTTTAATTTTATTTCTTAAAAAAGCCACTAACTCAAAAATCACTTTAAAAATAAGCAATTGATTTTTAAAGATTAAAAAACTGGCCTAGTCTTTGCTCTAAAGTCTGTAATTAATCATCTAGGATAATAAAAAATGAAAAAAACACTTTTAATCGCCGCCCTCACCGCTCCTTTTTTAACTGGCTGTGTTATTGCTGTATCCGATGGCGAAGCGGAAGGTCATTGGGCTGGTAATAGTTCTTCTAGCTGGCAAGCAACACATAAGAATAATCGTGAAATTATTTCAGGCTTGGCAATGGATAGCTCTTATCAGTCGGTATTAAAAACCCTAAAAACACCTGACTTCACCGAATTACTCAAAAAAGAAGAGGATGTTTACCAAGTCTTATTTTATGCAACGCACAGCATCCATTCAGATGGTAAAATGACTAAAGATGAATGCACACCGTTGGTATTTAAAAATGATAAATTAGTTGGTATTGGTGCCTCAGCACTGCAAATGCTGACAAACTAAGTAACTACAGCATTTATTGGGCGCTAATTTGATTGCGCCCTAACTTTTTCGCATTATACAAACCGGAATCAGCTTCTTCTAACAATGCTTTTTCAGTGTAAGCTTGGCTACTCTCACTAGAAGCAATACCGATGCTAATGGTGACGTGTGTAGCGTTTAAAGACGCATTATGTTCAATATTCAAATCATTAACGGCGTTACGTAACTTGTTGGCAAAAGCGATTGCACCTTGCTGATTGGTTTCTGGTAATACGGCCACAAATTCTTCACCGCCGTAACGCGCAACAAAATCACTGCCACGCTCACATTGCGCGGCTAACGTTTTTGCCACTGTTTTTAAACATTCGTCTCCAGCTCGGTGGCCATAGTAGTCGTTATAACGTTTAAAATGATCAATATCTATGAGTAAAACGCACAAAGGAGAATAGTTACGCTTACTTCTACGCCACTCTCTTTCTAAGTTCTCATCTAAATAACGTCTATTGGGTATTTCTGTTAAGCCATCAATAGAGGCAAGCATTTCTAGCAAATCATTTTTTTGCTTAATTAATAACTGGTTCCGCACTCTAACTTTCACAATAGCGGCACTAAATGGCTTACCAATATAATCCATTGCGCCGAGCTCTAGCCCCTTTGCCTCATCTTCATGACGGTTGTTTGCAGAGATAAAAATAATAGGAATAGCCTGGCTTATACTGTTCTCTTTTAGCTGTACGAGTACTTCATAACCATTCATACCAGGCATCATGATATCTAAAATGATTAAGTCTACTTGCGTGTGTTTAACAAACGCCAGCGCGTCTTCGCCGCTTGTCACTAAGTAAACATCATGCTCATCGCTTAAGGTTTTTTCTAAAATGATTCGGTTAAGCGCATCGTCATCTACAATTAATATTTTTGCTTTATTTATCATTGCTTACATCTAAAATTTTTATAAAAATATGAACTTGTTTTAACTGTATTATCAGCTCTTTAATTGCAGCATTGGCGTTCTTGTCGCCCACTTTTAATAATTGCTCAGTATGTTGAGCACATAATAATAATCGGTTAAACCCTAAGTTTCCTGCTATCCCTTTTAGACTATGCACTAAGCGTACCATTTCAATAGTAGGTATGTCTTTTTGAAGCTCAGCTGAATATGACTCACTTAACACCGCTAACTTAGTAAGCATGCTTTGCAATAGCTTCTCATCATCATTGAACTGTGTCAAAGCGAAGGTTTTATCAAAAAAGCAAGGCTTAGATATGCCTAAATCAGCTATCGATGCAAATAAAATAGGCGCAACCACGGGCTTAGTTAAATGTTTATTCATACCACTATTCAATGAACGTGCAATATCGGCAGGCTCACAATGTGCAGTTAATGCAAAAATAGGCAATTGCTGGGCGTCAAACTGTTGGCGTATTATTTGGGTTGCTTGATAGCCATCAATACCCGGCATTTGAATATCCATTAAAACTAAATCGGGGCGCAATATATTCACCCATTCAACCCCCTGTTTAGCATCACTAGCAGTCACAACATTCACTTCGGCTTTACACAATATACTGCTAATAATGTCGAGATTGAGCGGGTTATCATCTATGGCTAATACTAAGGTTCCCGCTATTTTCTCTCGTGGTTTATCCGCTTTATATTGAATTACTTTATTTAACTTTTCTGGGGTTAAACTAAGTAACCGCTGCGCCAGTGCACTGCGCGGTAAATACTGGCTAATAAAAGAGTCATTTATTGAAAGCTGATTCGGTTGCGAGTGCTCTATAACGATGAGTGAAGTAGTACGAGTGTGTAATACTGCTTTTATTGCTGACGTGAGAAAGGCAGGTACGTCATCAGCATCGATTACAATGCTATGCGCTTGTTGCAAACAATCTGGATCAGTTACGACTATTTCAAGAGCTTGATTATTGAAAAAAGGATGCGCGGTAATAACCTGATTAAGCAACTGACTCTTCGCGCTGGTGATCAGTAATAGTCTATCTGTAAAGCTTGCTGATTTCTCGGTATCTGTCGCTAAATCAAGCGTGAAGTAAAAATGACAGCCATGGCCTTTATCACTACTGAGTGCAATTTCACCTCCCATTAATGCCACACTATGCTTTACAATTGCCAGCCCTAAGCCAACCCCTTGATGCAAGCGAGTAGATGATTCATCACCTTGCGTGAAGGCATCAAATAAACGGCGTTGATCCGCTTGAGCAATCCCCACTCCCGTATCAATAACCTGAAAACAAATACGCTGCTCTATATGGCTCTGGCTCGGCTGTAATGTCATTTTTAATGTCACACTGCCTTTATTGGTAAACTTAACGGCATTGGTAAGTAAGTTACCTAATACTTGTTGCAAACGAATTGTATCACCGACTAAAAATGGAGAAATTTGCGAGTCTATGTCGATTTTTAGCTGTATCTGTTTTGCTTGGCATAAAGGTAAAATTAAACTTTCGCAGGTATCAATCAAATCAACTAAGCACAATGGCGCTAATTGCAGCGTTGCTTCTTTACTTTCAACGCGGGCAAAATCAAGCATACTATTTAGCATCTGCAACAAATTATTGGCCGCATATTTTGCTTGGCTAGTTTGTTGAATTTGCCGCTGTGTTAATCCGTGCTCTGCGAGCATATCCAATAATCCCAACACGGCATTGAGGGGGGTGCGTATTTCGTGGCTTAAATTAGCAATAAAACGGCTTTTAGCCAACGTGGCACGCTCTGCATCATCTTTGGCTTTGGTAAGTTCTGTAACATCTTGAATATGAATAACATAATAAAGCGGCTGACTATTTTCATTCCAAATTAACGACATACTCAACTGTAACCAGGCATTTAATTGGGTATGAGCCAAGGTTAAGTGAAACACCCTTTTTTTATTATTTAATAATTGCTGTAGTAATGCTTCAAGCTCCTGCCATTGTGTATTATTAAAAAGCGCATAAAAAGGAGTATCGGTTAATTTATCATGCTTGGAAAATAATTTTCGTGCGGCTTTGTTTACTTGTAAAATAGCGTACTCAAGCGAGAGTAAAAACACCCCATTTGCGGCAAATTCAATTGCGCTTCTAAATATAGATTCAGACTCTTTTAATGCATACAAAGTATGTTGTTGTTCTGTAATATCACGGCCAACCCCCATAGTTCCTAATAATTGCTGCTGTTCATTGTAAAAGGGAGCAATGGTTAACTGATAAGTTCGCTCAGCAACATCTATGCGCTGCTGAATTTGCATTTTATGCTGTAATACTTGATATTCCAGCAAACTAATTTGTTCATACTCGTTACTTATGTTGTGTATTTGCTGCCCAAGGAGTTCACCTTGAGTTTTTCCAATAAACAACTCAAACGCTTTATTACAGCCTAAAAAAATGCCTTCTGTATTTTTAAAATAAATAAAATCAGGCACGCTATTAAGTACTGTGTTTAATAACGCTAAATGACGCTCTTTTGCTTGGTCGCTATGTTTTAGCTTTTGCGATTGTTGCTGTACTTGATCATCTAACTTTTGATTAGCATTTTGCAAAGAAATAACTAAATGCTCATTTTTCGCAAAAATAGCTTTTACCCGAGCAAACCAAGGTTGCCAGTTTAACGGTATTTGGTAATTTAAATACCCGCTATTGTCATCGTTATGATGCTCTAAATAACGCATCAACTCGGTCATGGGTTTGATAAATATACGTTTGCTTAACCAAAAAAAGATGTAAAACATCAAACATAAAAATAAGGCTAACGAAATAAACTCTATCAATACTTCATACACAATACCGCTTGAGAGAGTGTGCTTGTCAGCAAGAAACGCCAGATGAATAGGGTTCTTTTTTGAAGGCTGAATTAAAAATAATGAGTCTGCTCGCGCATTACTCTTTTGTGAGGGGCTATTAATATTAGGCCAATAGGTCGATAACTTTATGGCTTGATTAATTGGCTGCTGTGAACTGGCAATAATTTCATTCTCTTGGTTGATAAAAACATACTCGCCTTGCTTTGAGGTTATTTTTTTCAACCAACTAGAAATAGCCTGTAAGTCATATATTAAAACAATATAATCTGAGGAGTTAAGCTCTCGCTGTCGGCCAACTGCAAAATATGCGTTATTGTCTACTTTAATAACGGCACTTGAAGTGAGTTTGTTCGCTGAAGGTAAAGGTTTAAAGTCGCCATTAAGTACCTGCGTTAAAATATAACTTTGTGTATTGTTACGCCGAGCTAAATAAGCAAAGCCGCGCTCATCAACATAGGCTACAGAATGCAACGACGAAAGTAGCGCTAAAGCAGTATTGAAAGACGGAGCCAGCGACATGACTTTTTGCCAGCGTAATAATGCCTGTTCGGAATAGCTGAATTGGCCTTTTCCTACTATTTCGCCATTAAAATGTACTATCTGGCTATAATAATAATGCTCGTATTGATTAATGTTTTTTGTGAAGGCCTGATTCACTGGTTGTGGGGCGTGTTTGTCATACATAATAAACATCGTATTAAGTAAATCGTCGATGGCTTGCATATCATGATCAAGCTGCGCCGATAACGCACTAAAATCGGTGGTCTTTTTTGTTATTGCACGGTCCATTTTTATATCATAAAAATGCAAACACAAAAAAGAGGCCACCAATAAAGGGATTGCTAACGCCACAAAAACAGAGCGATGATAATGTTTTAGCGGTAAAAAATTCAACGACCTACCTAATTATTAGCTCAAAAATCAAACTGTAGACTATAGAGCCAAGATGTTAAGCGCAAGTTATAAATTTTCCTCGGCGAACGAAGCTAGTCGACTGCGTACTACCCCATTAAGATTTACGGTAGCGCCACCTTCAAAGTGCTTAAACCGCTCTACAATATAGGTAAGCCCCGAAGTAACCGCCGTTAAATAATTACTGTCTATTTGAGCTAAATTCCCAGTACAAATTAGTTTTGTTCCTTCTCCGCAACGGGTAATAATAGTTTTTAGCTGAGAAGCCGTTAAGTTTTGGCTTTCATCTAAAATCACCCCCGAATTGATATAATACTATCATACCCTCAATAAACTTGAACAAAAAAGTTTTTACACACATACTCTAGCTAAGAATCAAAGGTGAACGAAAATGATACTTCGAAATACAACAAAAACTAAAATAATTAAAACATCAGTCAACTTTGGAAAAGGAATGTCTTTTCACCTCGATAAATCAGGGCAACCTATTAAGACTGAAAAAGGCATCAGAACTCACTCATATAGGCACGATAAAATAGAACCTAATTTTCCAGTGCTATATCACCCGACTCGCTTCACCGAATGCCAAGAAATGAACTTATTTTTAATGCACCGCTTTGAAGGTCATTTCAGTCTCAAAAAGAATCAAATAGACAATGAGGCTTTTAGTGACGCTTATCATGCCAGCCAACCGGGAAAGCCATTAGATGTTAAGTCTGTTCGCAGTATAGCTAAGCACTTAAAAGCTTTCTTAGATTGGTTGGATAAAGATGATGCATCCTATTTTGAAGTAATAGCTGCACCACTTTCAAAACAATCTGTAGATGATGATATTTCTAGGTTACCTGTGTGGAGATATCACAAACATTTATGTGAAAGAGTCGAAACCAAAGATAAGTCTAAACGCATAAGCTTTAACAGCGCTCAAGAACGAATTAGAGCTGTTAAAGCATTCTATATATGGAGCCATAAGCGCGGAGCTATAGATAGCCTCCCCTTCTCACTTGAATACAAACAGGTACGTATTAAATCGAAAGCTAAATCAGGTGTCAGTTCGTTGTTTCAATTACCTACCAGCAACAATCGTTCTGGGGGCTTATGGAAATGGGTCAGTAATTTGAGCATTCCAAATACATTGAAACAAAAAGAAGACTCACCAGACAAAGGTCTACAACCATATTCTCCAAAAGAACTTAAACAGTTACTGGAGACGAATACAGCTCAAAAAGAGACTTATAAACTTTATTTGCAGTGTGCCTTGTTAGGTGGACTTCGATCTTTTGAAATTTCGGCCATCGACCAGAAAGACCTCTTTAACCCTGATGAAAAAGAAAACGAGAAACGTATTCCAAAATTGAACATTGTACGAAAAGGACATAAGCCAGTGAGATTAACAATAGCGCGAGTTCTAATGAAGCTTTTGTACAATCACACTTTGACAATTCAAAATATGAAGCGACGTACCAAACATGAGACTAATCATGGTATGGACAATAGCGAACATCCGCTTCCTTTGTTTATGAATAGTTCAGGATCGCGGATAAGCGAAGATACACCGGGGAATACTATTTCCATAGTTAGAAAAGAACAAAGGAAGCAGGGATTAGAAATACTATTACGCACATTCCATGACTTACGCGCTACCTTTGCTACTTATGTCGCTAAATACCTAATTGACAAAGGTGAATCAGAAAGTTCCATCCGACAAACACTAATGACTTTGATGAGTCACGAAAGCTTTAAAACAACCAAACGTTACATCGACTTTGCCAAAAGTGTATCAGTGGATGCATACGGAGCGATGTCAGAGTGGGTAAAAGATATCTACGGTGATGTTAACGAATTGCTTATGCGTGAGGCTGAAGATGCTACAGCAAGTTAAAACGCGGAAGTCCAATCGTATTCCTGCTAGATTTAAACCTCATTCAATTGTTCTAGCCGAACAGTTAGACGTTTTATTTAACAGGGCATATGACAAAGAAAGCAATATTAGCACAGGTGACGACACTGCTATTTCAATGAGTCGCTTGCGGAATGCTTGTGTCAGTTTACAGCACATTCTTCCTCTAGCCCTTAATAAGGTTAGTGCAGATACTGCGACATCAATTCAAACTTCGGGATTAAATGCTCTATCAGACTTTGAAATTTGGCAAGAACTGGAATACTTTTGCATTAATGAAATAAATGATGTCAAGCTACCTAGTTATGCTACTCGTATAGAAGAAGCTTTAGAAAACATAGCTAAGTTTCATTTTTATGATAACGCTATCAACGCTCCTTTTAGGCTAGTAAATGGGGCTACTTCAATCGACATAACTAAATTATTCGAACTTGAATTCCATCAAGTAAAAGAGACTCGTAAATTACTAAAAAAATATCTGGACTATCTCGTCCTTCCAGAATTAAGCCTCAAAGATTCTTCTATTAGAGACAACATCCTCAAAACTGCGACTGCTATTATAAATATTTGTCTACATGATACTTTTAAGAATACTGAACGCGTCAAACTGCCATTATTGGCAACATTAAAGGATAGGGAATTCGTTTCATCATTTATATGCAATCACAACTTCCGTACTTTTTTAAAATTTATACTACCCGATGTGTGGGGTAAAGCTAGAGTCAATCAATTTAAAACTGAAGCCGAAGTGATAGGGTATGCACAAAGCATATCATCCAAATTTGGCAATGAAGTTGATGCTTTTTTGAAAAATCAGATAGCAAGCGCTTCGGAAGCTAATACAACAAGAGTTAGATCCTCAACTTTATCATTTCCAAGGTGGTTGAATAGTGCTGGTAGCGTAGCATCACCAATAATTAAGCTGCTTAGTGAGCGTGGAAT
Source organism: Pseudoalteromonas sp. G5_S1_54_S4 (assembly GCF_054968565.1). Taxonomy (NCBI): domain Bacteria; kingdom Pseudomonadati; phylum Pseudomonadota; class Gammaproteobacteria; order Alteromonadales; family Pseudoalteromonadaceae; genus Pseudoalteromonas; species Pseudoalteromonas sp. G5_S1_54_S4. The sequence continues at coordinate 70,637 of NZ_JBQKUL010000004.1, forward strand.
TCAAGGGTTTGCAGAAAATGGCCTTCAGGGATTTAAATACCTTTATAAGCATTACCAAGAAGAAACTCAAAATAACCAGCAGTTTTTACTGCTACTAAACGCTGCATTGGACCTTTACCACTTTGTTACGGGTGAAAAAATCGCAAAGGAAAGTTTATTACCCTACTCATTGGGCTATTACCTTAAAGAAAGTGACACTACCGAATGGCAGAAGCATGAGTGGGTATATGACAATGCCTATAAATTTTATCAAAACCTAGTCGAATACCATAAAGTTTTTACAAAGCGAATTGATGGCGAGAGCATAGGCATCGTCACTCTCAAAGGTTACATAGGTAGTATGGCTAGAGCATTGAAAGAAAATGCATCATCATTAACAGATGAACAAATGAAGCTTATTGCCAATCATGGGGTTCATGCTTTTGTTGAAAATAACTGTGAGATACTAAAGGCTATAAGAGAGGCAATTCAACTAAAATCAAAACAAGGCGATTTGTCGGTTTTTGTTGGTTTTTGTTGGTAATCAATATCAGAGCGCTATCGACAAATTACTATCGTTTTATGGTCTAGATACTATTAAAAGCTTTCCGGTCAACACCGAATTAACTGCACAACATCAAGAGCAACTCTCTCAGAATCAAGATAAGCTCTACTCATATAGAGAAGTAGTAGAATTAGCATATTACATAGAAAAAGGGCTTTCTGAGACCTTACTCACAATTAAAGACAAAGTTACACTTTATGCAGCAAAAGTCATATTGAAAACTGGTTGGAATTCAACTCCTACGCTAGAGCTTGATACTGACGACTTATTTTTCTTTAACACGCCATTACATTCAAGTAAAACTCCTGCTCTTCGTTTATTTAAACGCCGAGCTAATTATCAAACACAATGGCATAAATTTGAAATTAAAGCCGAAGATCTAGAAAAAGAAGGCGTCTTATACGGCGACGTTGTCGAACCAGTAATATTTGATATTAAGGCTGCGACTAAACTTACGTCTATTTACCGCCCTTCTATTGAGAACCTATCAAAAAGAATTTTTGTTTTTCCCAAAGTAAATAGTATTGGAGAAGTAAAGATTCAATTATTAACAGCATCACGTTTCAAGACCACTATAGATAGGATATTGACTGAGCTTGGGTGTGATATCGTATTTAATTCGCAAAAGATCAGAAAATCAGGGCTTAACTACATTTACCGAAAAGTTGCCAAAGAATTTAAGTGGTATCAAAAAGCTGGCAAGCACTCTTATGAAACGTTCTTGCGTCATTATTTAATGCAAGATAACAAAGATGTTGCAATGACAATCAACAGAGCGACAAAAACAATGGCAGACTATTTTGTTCGCGATGTTACCGACAAAGTAATCATTTTGCAGACTCCACCAGAAGACGGTAAAAAAGTCCCGAATGGCACATGCATTAACTCAAAAGATAAATCCGCAGTAGTGGCATTCGAATCACAAAACAGGAAATTATTAGACCAGCGAGATACAAACGAGCATGCATGTGCCGACTTTAACGCATGCTTGTGGTGTCCGTTCTATCGCTGTGTTGCTGACGCATTGCATGTTTGGAAACTTTTGTCATACCGGGATTTTGTTGTTGCTGATATGGAAAACTCAGCCGCAACATTTGACTCTATAACAGAGCAACTGGAAAACATAGAGCAGTTGAAAAATAGGGTTAACGAAATATTAGCTGATATTGCCAAGCTTAATGCTCAAGCTGTGACTGATGGAAAAGAACTATTGAGAACAGAGGGTATTCATCCTCATTGGAAAAACACAGGTTTGCTATGACCAAAGAGATAACTAAAACAAAACTACTTGATATCGCTGTTGTAAAAACACATACAGGTCAAATCACTATAAAACCTTTGGTTCAGGTGTTAGAAGATTTTAAAGTTGATGATACTAGCGCTTTTAATTCGATTGCTTTGTGGGAAAACAGAGCATTGAATATTGCTAAACATGGCACTATTCACTTTGGCGATGACACTTGGATAAGCTATGAAGAAACGCAAAGAAATGTGAATTTTAAAGGTGTTGATGAATTAGCATATCAAATTCGAATTTATTCACTAATTAAACTCACACATGGTGATGTTGTAGGCGGTAAACCTCTAAAAATCTCTACACTTCAAAATGATGTAACGTATCTAAATTTATTTGCAGCCTTCTTAAGACAAAGAGGTTATCACTCATTTCATGAGTTGGAGTTCAAATCTGACTTAGTTATTAGGAATCTCATAAAAGACTATTTATATGAAGTCAGGAAAATAGCTATTTACAGACAATCACACTCATTTACTAAACTATTTGACGTGCAGCGCAGCTTTCGTCTTTTTGGCCCTAAGGTGTGTAGTGTTTTTATTGATGTACTTAACCAACTAAACGAGTTACACCATCCGAGACCAGTCACTTATTCGCACCCTGTCATTCCTACTAAAGTAATGAAAAAAATTCTGAAGTTTGCAGAAAAAATAGTTGAAAACTCTAAGGATAAGATAGAACGATGGCTAGAATTAAATGCACGCTTAATAGATAGTTTAAATGAAGGCTCCGTTGAACCACCGCCCAAAATTAGTACAGGTGAGCTAATAGCAAAACATGTAAGAAACTTACCCGATGAAGTGGAATTCATTCAATTATCCGAAGAATTAGAAGATTTAAAATTAGCCACATACATTAATATCTTGGCCTATACAGGCATGAGATATAACGAAGTACTTACATGCAAGGTTGGCTGTGCCAATTACAAAGATGATATTTATTACATTACGGCAATCATGACCAAAACCGACAACAGTAAGGTTGAGATGGAATGGTTTTCAAACGCTGAAGTACATGAGTGTGTTGGTATTTACGAAAAATATGTGTTCGGTATGCAAGAAAGGGCAAAAGCTGTACTTTCTTCATGCAGAGCCAATATAACAAGTAGTCAAGCACACAACTTGAAAGAAGGGTTAGAAAGAAACCGTCTTTTCGGGGTTTCACATAGTAGCTGTAGTGTTAGTTTTAGCGATGCTGGGCGATTCACAAAATTTGAGGTTAAAAACAGTGAAAACATTGAGCTTTTTGACTTAACTCTAGACGATGATGATATAGCAGAGCTTGAACGCCTTGAATCTAACTACAAAGAAGTTAGAGGAGAGAATAGAGGTGTCCCATACGAAGAAGGCGATACGTTTAGATTAACCGCTCACATGTTTCGACATACGTTGGCCTACTTTGTCATTGCCAATAAATTAGGTGAGCTTGATGATATTAGATATCAATTTAAACATTTAACCAGCCTAATGACGTTTGTTTATACTCGAAGAGCATTTTTGGCCTCAACAACTTTAATTAAAACTACTGAAGAGTTTAATGAGATTTTAATTGACCGTGTTGCAGAAGAGTTAATAGATGAAGCCGAGTCACAATCACTTAAAGGTGGTGCTGGTGAGCAAATTAATAAAACATCTAAAGATCTGATAATAGGTATTACTGATAGTCAAAGTAAAGATTCGACTGTGATTAAGCAGATCCATTTCAGTTCAATTGAAGAACTGAAAAAATTTCTCGTCAAAAATATTAAAAACATACGTGGCTTGCCTACGGGGTACTGCACTGCGGGAGAAGCTTGCAAGATAAAAGGAGCAGGAATCCCTAGTGGCTGTGTGTATTGTGGTAGTAAAATCATTACCAAACGCCACAAGGTCAATTGGCAAGTGATAAAAAAAGATGCGACCCAGAAACTAGAGGCATATGCAGCATCAACCACAGAAGAGCAAGAAGATTACGAGCTATTTGCTATTCACTGGAAAAATAATATAGCAGCAGCTGACTATGTATTAGATGAAGGCAAAGCGCATACAAACCAAGGAGAACAAGCATGAGTAGCGCATATGATGATATAAAACGTGCTTTTGAAGAGATGAAATCTGATGGCAGCAAGATAACCAAAAATGCAGTAGCAACGAGAGCTAAAAGAAATATTGCGAATCTATCTAAAGAAGAAGAAAAATGGGTAAAGTTACGAGAAAGTATTGAAAAAGCTCAATTAACTTGGGAAGAAAAAAATAAAGATAATTTAATAAAACAACTCAGAACAAAGGTAGCCGAACTAAAAAGCAAGCTTGCTAAAGAAAAGCAAAAAAATAATATCGGCACTAAGGAAATCGATAATAAAGATACAAAGTTATTAGTGTTGTTGAGTGAAATGTACGCAGAAATAGATAAGCTCAAACTGATTAATGCCGATTTACAAAATCAACTTCAGCATTCAGGGCAACATACAGAAATAAGAGTGGATACGTCTACTGGTGAAATTATTGAATTAGTTTCAACGAAACAATAGATTAGATGTAGTAGTGTGATTACCAAGGGATTATGTCGGTCTAATTACCGAGCGACTTTGTCGTAAATAGCATATCAGCCAGTTGCTAAACTGGCTACCTTTTATGCCGATTCAGCCAGAGCATTAGATTTTTCGACTCGCAATGCGGTGGTATTCATATTGTTTCTTAGCCACATGCTGCGCACACCGCCCGCGCTAATATCAACACCTAGGGCTTCACTGAGCTTTATCGCGACTTTCTGCTGACCAAGGTGAGGGTGTTCAATTGAGAATTGCACAACGGCGTCTTCTATCGCCTTATCCACACAGTTTTTGTGCCGTAGATTAGGTGTTTCTTGGCGTTTTAATGCTTCAGGGCCACCTTGCTTAACCAGTCTTAAGTGCCGATGAATAGTGTCTCGTGATACGCCACTTTGGCGTGATGCAGCGCTGACGCTTCCGAGTTTTTCGATTAACGCTAATACTTCAAGTTTCTTCTGTACTGCCAAGTCTTCTGATGCCAGTTTGCTTGGTTCATTAACTTCCGAGATCTTGAGTTTGCGACCAGCGAAGTGAGCGGTAAACCCTTTTTTACTCGTGTTCCTTATCTCGATTTTCTGATTGGCAATGGAGTGCTTGAGCGGTGAATCTATTAGGTAGAACTTGTTGCCATAACTGAAGGTATGGTCGTTACGTATTTTACGATGGTCTTTAATGACGCAGATATCATCAAGGTTGATGTGTTTCGACAGAGGCGTAAATTCAGGTACTTGCTTTGATTTCACTTGAACTTTCGACTGCCAGAACTGCGGAATGAAGACATGCTTAAGGTAGGCATTGGCAGCGGCAATATCGTTAATATTGTTCAACCTAAGCTCGGGAACAAGACGGTCTTGGAAGGTATCGAATGCTCGCTCAATACGGCCTTTGCCTTGGGGTGAATTGGCAAAGATGATTTCAATGCCCAGCTCCTCACAAGCCCTCTGCATCTGTGAGAAGTTGCAGCGTTTAGGGCCGCCGAAGATACCGGCTCTGTCCACATAAAGCGTTTTAAACACACCTTTCGTTTCGATACATTCTCTCATGACTTTCAGGCATCCAACGGTGGTCTCTGACGGGAAGAACTCAGCATATACTTCACTGGTCGCATCATCAATCATGGCAATTAAACAGTGCTTTTTATCCCCAAACCAGCGATGTGGACTGCCATCCATTTGCATCATTAGACCCGGTGCTTCCATCCGCTCTCTGCGCTTTCGAACATTGCTACGTCTTCGTTTGGCTCGTTTAACGTGATGAATATCATGTGCCCAACCGCGTAGGGTTTCACGCTTAATAACAATGTTCTCATTCGTAGCTAATTGTTCAGCCAAGTGCAACAGATTCAAATCGTAATATTTTTCCTGAATCAATTTTTGAACCACTTTTTTTATTGATACCGGCGTTTTGTTGGGTGGGGCTTTGCCACTGTTACCATGAACAGCGAATTGAATACCAACTTGCTGATATTGCTTTACGTAGCGTTCAATAGTGCGTCGAGACTTACTGAGTAACTTAGCAGCATTGGCAATTGTTATCCTGCCTTCAACCACTTTAGCTATGATGTCAACGGTGAGTTGAGCTTTAGAATCCATCACAATCATCCTCAACATGCCTTCTAGTATTCCAAAAACAAAACACTAACAGACACGTAAAAAAGTGACCGACAAATTCCCTTGGTAATTAGCGATTACGACAGAATCGCTTGGTAATTAAGATACGACAAAGTCGCTTGGTGTTAACAAGATTAGATGTAGTAGCTCATATCTCAACTTACAGTTTTGTTGATTAGGCTTAGACTTCACCTGACAGGCAGCAAGAGCGAACAAGAGACGGTCAGAGTGATCTGGATATGTGAACTTAATTCTACAAAGAGGACGCTTAGCGACCCCGTTCATGCAATAAAATTGAGTTTAGGCAATCCGCATTAATTGTATAATGATATTTCTGCTTCTAAAGAGTATGTTTATGAGAACCATTGGAAAACTGGCAAAAGATTTAGATATCAATGTTGAAACAATCCGTTTCTATGAGCGCCAAGGTCTGATAGAGCAACCTTTAAAACCAGAGTCTGGTTACAGAATGTATGGCGATGCCCTTACCAGTCAACTCAAATTTATTCTGAAAGCTAAAGCATTAGGGTTTACGCTGAAAGAAATTGAATCGCTTATGTCACTAAGTGACAGTTGCGCTGATATTGAGTCGATGGGGTTGCAAAAACTTAATCTCATTCGTAATAAAATTGCTGATTTACAGCGATTAGAGAAAGTAATTCAAGATATGACAGATTCTTGCAAGGCCAATCAAGACCCTCAATCCTGCCCGGTAATAAATTCACTTAAATAGCTATTGACCCCGTACTTATGTACGGAGTTTATACTACCTTAAAAATTGAGGTAGATAGTTATGATCAATAAAATTCTAGATAAAGTAGGTTCTGGTGGCGTTTGGCTAGCCGCCCTTAGCTGCACAGCATGTTTTCCTGCACTCGGCTCATTGGCATCTGCTCTTGGGTTAGGTTTTCTTTCACATTTTGAAGGGATAGCGGTGAACACCTTATTGCCATTATTTGCTTCACTAGCGTTGTTAGTTAATTTCTATAATTGGTATCAACATCGAGATTCATTGAGAGGCGTTTTAAGTGTCATTGGCCCAATTGCAGTATTGCTGACCCTTTATCCTTTATGGCAATACGACTGGAGCACTTACTTATTTTACTTTGGGATCATTTGGATGGTCGTAATGTCTATTTTAGATATTGTTAAGCCCATTAAGGAACCAGTATGCAAGGTATAGAACTAGAATCTAAAATCACTTGCCCTGAATGTGGATTTAGCAAAGTTGAAACCATGCCTACAAACGCTTGCCAATGGTATTACGAATGCGAAAGCTGTAAAGCACTACTTAAACCGTTAAAAGGTGATTGTTGCGTTTATTGCTCTTATGGAACAGTTAAGTGTCCTCCTATTCAAGAAGGCAATGCATGTTGCTCAGGTAAGTAGCCTAGTATTCGGTGGTTCTGTGTCAACCAAGTAATATCTTAAATGCGATTGCGATTAACACTAAACCACCAAATAGTTCAGCTTTAGATTCCAGCCATACGCCACTTCTTTCGCCGATATTCACACCAATCCAGCTAAAGGCAAACGTCGTGACGCCTATTATCAAGCAAGCTACGGCTATATCTACCTCAAGCAATGTGATTGCATAACCTGCCGCCATTGCATCAATACTGGTGGCAATAGCAAGAACAAATAGCACACGATGAGTAACATTAGCAATATCTTCTTCAATTCCTTCAGATTGGGACTCATAAATCATTTTGCCACCGATAAATACTAGCAAAATAAAAGCTATCCAAGGTGCATAATCTTCAATCCAAGATGATAAACCTTTACCGCTGTAATAGCCTAAAAGAGGCATAAAGCCTTGGAAAAAACCAAAATAAGCAGCGGCTTTAATAAAGAGCTTTTCAGCATTTACTACTTTTTTAGAACCTAAGCCTATGGATACTGCAAACGCGTCCATACTGAGTGCTATAGCTAATACAAATACTTCAAACAAACCGATTAAACCTGAATAAAATTGTTATAAGATTACGTGACGTATAATTAGTTACTTGATTGATGTTAAACACCTAAGATTTACTGACAATTTTTCTATTATCAAAGCCTTATTTTTACACCAAATTTCAGCCAGATATTCAGTAACAGTGCCAACACTTGAAGGAAACAGAATATTCCCCGCCACTTTGGCGAAAGGTCCATCAGTTTCGAGTAGAACTCTATCTTGAGGTATCCACGATATTACTTTTTTAGCTCTGGCTGAAGTTAGCATGGCTGGCCCAATAGAGAAGAAACAGCCTAGCTCGACGGCTTCTAGAACTTGCTTCTTAGTACCTAAAAACCAATGAAGAATAGAAGTACCAGCATTGGGATGTAACTTAAGTTGTTCAAGAACTTCACCAGTCGCGTTAAGACTATGGATAGTTAGTATTTTGTCATCAAAGCCTTCACATTTTTTTAGAATATGCGTGAAAACCTCTAATTGATCATCAAAGTAATCAGCGTAACCTTTTGAGCCATCCAGTCCAATTTCTCCAATATATCTAGTTCTATCAACTAGCTTATCGAATAGTGCTAATTCATTTTTTCTTAGATGAGCAAGTTGAGGGTGAAGCCCCAAGGCCGTCTTACAGTGTTTTATGCCACTTGTTAACTGGACAGTACCTTCAAAAGCTGAAGGCACCGTAGTTACTGATAGCACGTAATAATTACTGCTTTTTATGTCGTTCAATACCTCTTGATGATCTGGATATAAATCAACGTGGCAATGAAGATCCATCATGACGATTTATCCGCTTGGAGAAATAATTCAACCTCTGCCAATCCTCGCTTAATAGTTGATTCTAATTTTTCTCGTATATCTTTTTCTTGTGGTATTGGCCCTGAACTTCGAAGCCAAGAACGATAGTTATCGGATTGTTTCAATCTAATAATGGCAGTTTGAACCGCTTGGAGATCATCGCGAGTATCTTTTTCTTTGATAAGATCTCTCAACCGCTTTGTCTTGTATGGCGCATCTTGTGTAAAACCAGCATGAAAAACTGACGCTCTTCGAATAAGGCAAGGTACACAATGCCCACACTGTTTATGTTCTCTGTGCCAATGACTGCATGAAACACTTAGGGGAACTGCTTTTCTAATTGCGTCTTGATCAACACATTCCGCTAACATTTCACCTTTAGTTTTGAATTGATAGGGGTTTACAAATTTGACATGAAACCCAGTGTCTCTAAGCAAAGATTCAAGCCTGCTTAGAAAATTAGGATGAGTAGTTCTAGTGCTATGGCTACCAATCCGTCTTCTGGTAAGCGGCGGATTTATAGAAATATAGCCATTCTCTGGGACGACAATAGTTTCAATACTGCTATCGCAATTAGCATTTCTTAAGGCTGATATACCAAGTACCGCCATAGCTAGGAAGTTAAAGCTTCTTCCCCTCATACTAATGTCAGTTTTACCTTCTAAGTGCTTAATAATATGGGGAGACATTGAATAGGACAATTCGCCGAATGGCGGGGATAATAATTGCTTAATGTCTTCTTGCTTAGCGCCATCACCACGATAAGCGTGACTAACCAAGAGAGGCTTTAAATCTGATTCTCCGTTCAAAATATCAATTGCACCAACTGCGCTATCAAGACCACCAGAAAAAAGGCAAACAGAGTTGAGTCCAATTAATGATTTTGCTTTTGCTTTCGCTTGCTCACTTGTTTTAGGAGTCGGCATCGGCATAGTTGTTTTTTCAAAAGTAAACAGCCATTGATCGCCTGTAAGAAAGTTGAGCAAAGAACTCAGTTCAGGTTCTACAAAATTCCACATATCCTCATCAGTTACAGGAACATGCAAATGCATTTTTCTAGCCCATGCATTTTCTGCATTATCCCTTAATTCAAATGTATCAGCAGCGGTAACGGCGGTAGCAATTGTTATCAGATCTATTGAATCAGCATCTACATTCAATCCTAAATCACGAACTGTTTGTAGTAGTTGTTTTGACACCAAGCTGTGCTTAGTGATGTCATTTTGATGCGTATGAAACATTTGGACAGGATGACAATCATCAGAAAAGTCAGGCAAGTTAGCAGGGTCATGGTTAAAGTAAAAATTAGTCATTAAAGCTCTCCCATTCATCAACCGTCATAGCAATAGCATCGGCTTGAATTTTAGTAATATTTTCTTTGCTAATAGTACTGGGGTTGCCATTAGTTACTTTGTCTAACTGCTCTTGTGTAATCACTTTTATTAGTTCCCTTAATTCAACTTCCATTTGATGATGCTTGCTTGCTGGCTCAACATGAAACCAAGCTCTGCCCATGCCTTCAACCACATCCTGAAAAATAAGGTCTGTTAAATAACAGCCTATGGCTTCTTGGATAACTTCGTCAGTAAAACTGTTTGGGTCAAATTCTTCTGTATCGGGGAGTGCTTCTTCTAGTGCGTAATCCAACGCAACTCTTACAGCATCCGAATCGGCATTATCAGGCGCTAAATGGCTAGCAATTTTGTCGATTGCTTGATCAGTCGATAGCCCAGTTAGATCACCTAATGATAAGCTTTGATTATTAACCGTTACGGTGTCGCCACGCATGACACCAAGCAATCCAGAACCAGCAGTTATGCCGCTTGATAGTCTCCTGCTTGTGCTTTTACCTCCGCCAGAGCCTTTTCTAGAGTAACTTTTTAATGAACGCCTTAGATCTGAGGTTGAGCCACCTGTTTGCGCATATTTACCAAATGCTCTTCTGGCACTGGCAAACCTATTTGGAGGCGGTGTTGCTGTAGGTGAACCACCGATTTCTTGTTGAACCTTGTCATTGTCAATATCATTGCTATTGTCATTCTGATCATCAGCTTGATTATTATCAGAGCCAGCTTGCTCATCCCCATCAGTACCTGATGCAGGTTCTATTGTGACAGGATCTCCTTGCTCTGCCCAAGATGGAATAAGTGGACTCTTATTATTTGGTCCTGTTGACGATGCGGACGTACCCATATTACTTAGTTCCCTCTAGTTCTTTTAAAATTGGATTAAGCCATCTTTGGCGGGGCAAGCTTTTTAAAAATGTAAGAAGACTTAAGCTACATTTATCATCCTGCTTGGCAAGTAACACAGCCCCATAAATGCCTGTTGGTCTTTCGGTCCAATCACCAATCAACTTAAAGTTTTCAATCAAACCATCCATGACTGACATGTATTCTTCCTTCGGAGTTGTGGTAATCGCAGTAGAGTTAACGCCACTGACCCTTACCTTTTGCTTCATTAATTCTTCTACGAGTTTTTGAGCGGCTCCAGACATTACCGAATTAACAGCCCCCATTGGAATGCTTTCTCTGCTCAGATATGCCGCTGGTGTCAAATCCATTTCAGTGAACATGGGAGGTAATTTCGACCATTTATCAATAAAAGCTAGGTCGAGTTTCCACTCTTCAGGTAAATTAATTTCGTCAAATTCGACTTCTGAATTTTCAAGATCCGCTAATACTTTTGGATATCCGTTTTCCTTATCAATTAATTCATAAAGCTTGTTGGTAGCCTGAGTGCCTAAGCACCTCTCAAAAATTACCAGCTTAGTGATAGTTTTTTCATCAAGCTGCATTCCTCTGCGATGAGCGGTTTTCTTTCTCATCTTAACCTGATTGAGTAATCGCTTAACTATGCGAGGGTTGCCGTTAATGTTTGTGGATTCAGCTAATAGTGGAGCTAACTGTTCAGCAACCACAAATTTACTTCTGAGTTCGGAATGCTTTTCAATCTCGTGATCTTGAAGTAGCTCGTCAACGGTAATTTGTGGTTGTTTCCACGACAGCCTTAATGACTCTTCAAGGGCACATCTTATCGTTTCTAATTGCGCATCGGTAACGCCGTGATCTTGAGCAGTAAGCATCATTAAATATGCCCTTATCTCCAGAACGCCGGGTCTTGGTACATGCACAGGAATTTGAATAAGCTTGTCTAAATAATCAGTTTGATGTCGTTGAGATGCACCTTTGTGATACTCAGGCACTGCCAAGCGGATCATGTCCTCATCGGCGGCAATAACAAATGCAGTATTGGGTAAAAATAGAAATAACCTGATCGCCTCAAGGGTCGAAATAGCATTAAATGGAGAGCAGCGATCTAAATTATCGACATAGACAATAAGTGGCTTATCAAACTCCTTTAACAGATCAGAATATGCTTTTCGGAATTCTTTAATTTCTTTAGGAGGTGAAAATGATTTATTATCTTTGATCAAACCTTTGTTTTTCTTCGCGACATCCTTAGCGCCATCGACAGCACCTTTTACATCATCAACATCCAGTTCACCATCGTCACCACCACTGAATAGTCCCATGATCTTCTGTATACCACCCATAGTTGGTATACCAGCTAATGCTGCACCACCATCCATTAGCAATCCCATCAGTCTGATCTTATCTATTCGTCCAGCAAACTCTTTTGCTTTTGCACTGAGATTTTTATCGTCTGCTGCTTTTTTAACTAAAGTAGATGCAATTGTTTCTAGTAACGCCGCTTTAGCGTCATCATACCCTTGGAAAGTCCATGCATCGAAATGTACTTGGATATATTCTTGTTCATCACTTTCCAGAGAAGCCTTAGTAAGTTCAAGAATCGTCGATTTTCCAGCGCCCCAATCACCAAAAACGCCTATACTAATAGGCATTAACTCCTTTTCTGTTATAAGATCTTTTATTGACTCAGCCGTTTCATTAAAATTTAAGAAATCAATTTTTGATTCTTTATCAGACCACATAACGTCTCCTTTTATTTATTATTTCTTTTGTTCCATTCTTTCAATAATTCGGTGAACCGTGGGGCGGCTAACAGAATATTTCTTCGCTAATGCAGAGATCGATTCACCATTTAATTTATCTTTATATAATTCTTTCGCTTGTTTGTCTGATAAAGCAGGCAATCTGCCCATGTGTTTGCCTTTAGCTTTAGCCTCTTCACGACCTTCTGTGGTTCTGGCTTTTATAAGATCCCGCTCAAGTTGAGCGAATATGTGGCTACGCATAATGTTTGAGATTATTTCTCATCAAGCCAGATTGGGTGAGTACTAGGAAATCTTCGTCAGATTTGAGCCTGAAGCAGTCGTAAACGATGGTACAAAATTACTTCAGCTAAAATTCACTTTGATACGAAACCGGACATTAGGCTTAGCGTATCTCATGACAAGTGTTCCAACAATATAGTCGTTGCTCTTACTTTTAAATTTAAATCTTGTTTTAGATCCTCTGTACAATTAGTAACACACCAACGCGACTTTAATGTGGAATTAGGATCATCGGTTAATTTATTCTATCTAGATAGCTCTTCTATTTTTTATCTTTGATAAACATCGGTATAAAACGGGCAGTCCAAATAATGTTAGCAGTGTTTGCTGTCACTACCCCCCAACAATTATTTTCTTGGAATAGCTATTTGAGTTACTTCCCAATCTTTTCAAATTAAATAACTTTTTATTTGACTCTATAGCCACTATAGATTTTATACTTATTTTAATATTGTTTCGGAATGTTAAATATGTCAGAAAAATGTAGTGGTCAGTGTCAATCATCTCCTACCAACGAAGACGTAAAAATTGATACACAATTAGATAACTATAGTGGCGCGTTTGTCAGTACATATAAAGTGCCTCAAATGGACTGTCCTTCAGAAGAGAGATTGATCAGATTAGCACTTGACTCAATTCAGCCTTCAGTTGGATTGCAGTTTGATATTCCTAATCGCTTAGTCAAAGTTTTTCATGATGAAAATTTAGATGAGATAACAAAAAAGTTACAACAACTTAAACTCGGTGCAGAGTTAGAGTCAACTAAACAAAGTTGCAGTACAGAAGCTGCAAAAGCAAAAGACTTAGCCCAAAAAAATGAGATGAAAGAAGCATCAACCCTAAAATGGTTGTTAGCCATTAATGGAGTCATGTTTTTTATAGAAGTAATTGCTGGGATTATTGCACAGTCTGCTGGCCTAATTGCAGACTCATTAGATATGTTTGCTGATGCTGCTGTGTATGGTTTAGCTATTTATGCCGTAGGTAAAAGTATTAGCATGAAACTTAGAGCAGCACATATATCTGGTGTGCTTCAAGTTATTCTAGCGCTAGGTGCTTTGAGCGAAGTCGTAAGACGCTTTGTTTACGGTAGTGAACCGATCTCTTCTTTAATGATGATATTTGGTGGAATAGCACTAATCGCTAACGTTGCTTGTCTGTTTTTGATATTTGGCAACAAAGAAGACGGCGCTCATATGAAAGCGAGTTGGATTTTTTCCGCAAATGACGTTATCGCAAACGTTGGTGTAATTTTAGCTGGCTTATTAGTTACAGCAACAAGCAGTCGTTATCCAGATTTAGTGATTGGTTTGATAATTGCTCTTGTCGTTTTAAACGGTGCTCGCCGCATCTTACAGCTAAAGTATTAAGCAGAGAAATGAAAATAATGCACTCATCGTATATCAAATCAAATATATCATACGTGATAATGATTTTAATCGCGGTGCAGTCTGTGTTTTTTTCGCTAGAAGAGCTTGAAATAAACTTAAGTGAAAGTTCTTTTAGTTCATCACTAACTAAGTCTATTACCCCGCTAAAAGCTCCAGAAGACTCCAATATGCTTGAGGTGAATAATAGCAACTCTTCAATTGATAATTGTAATTTTTGTTGCTGTTGTCACTTATTTTTAAATGCTGATTCTTCCTGTAACATTTTCCAAGCAATAGAATATTTCCTTACCTACGCCTTAGTTTCTCCTGAGCTAAAAGGCTATATCTCGGTGCCATTCCGCCCACCTAAATACGCCTAAATTTTATAGAAAATTATGAAAGGTCAAATGTTAATGACCGAAAAAAACATATAAATTTATAGGAAAGTATACATGGCACTTAATACCTGTGTGCATCGCAAGATAGCAATTTTGAGGTGTGTAACACCTCGGCTTAAATATATCGCGTTTCTCGCGTTGTCACTTTTTACATTTAATGTTTATGCCTTTGAAAAGCAGTTAAATCTTCAAGAGGCAATTCAGTGGACGCTTAAACAAAATCCTGAACTCAAAATATTTGATTTCAAACAAACCGCATTAACAGGACAAGAACAAACAGCAAGTTTAAATCCTGCTTATGAACTAAAAGTTGAAGCTGAGAACTTTGCAGGCTCAGGTGAATTTAATGCATTCGACAGTGCTGAATTAACAGTCGCTCTATCTTCGGTTATCGAAATGGGAGATAAACGCTCAGCGCGGATTGGACTTGTTTCAAAATCAAGAGCACTACTCAATGCTGAGAAAGAAGTCTCTGCGCTTAATTTAATGGCTCAAGTCACTGAGAAGTACGTGGAAGTACTTGCAGCCCAACAAAGAGTTATATTGGCAGAAAATGCTTTGAGCTTAGCACAAGAAACGTTAGAGATTGTATCTCAGCGTAACCGCGCAGGTGCTACTCCTGAGGCTGAAGTGAAACGCTCAAAAGCAGTTATTGCTCAGGCTAACCTCACCCTTCAATCTGAACAAAAGCGCTTGGAATATTTGAAGCTCTCATTAGCAGCCTACTGGGGGGAAAACTCTGTAACCTTCTCTGAAGTACAAGGGGATCTTTTTCAGTTTGGCAATGATAGTGACTTTAACAGCCTTTTTGCGAAGTTAGAGAAGAACCCTGCTATTCAAATCTATGCAAGTGAACAGCGACTAAAAGAGGCTGAAATACAGTTAGCTAAAACAGAGTCAACGGCCAATATCAAATGGTCTGTTGGTGTTAGGCGCTCTCAAGAAGCCAATGATACGGCACTGGTCGCTGGCTTTAGCTTACCTTTGTTTGCTGAAAAGCGAAATTCTGGTGCAATCGCTAGTGCGCTAGCAGAGCGTGACCAAGTTGCCATAGAGAAAGAGGCGACTAAGTTGAGGTTTAGAAATCACTTACTACGAGCATACTCCAATAGAAAACAAGCCATATTAACAGCTAATTCATTAAAGCAGTCGGTTATCCCAATGCTTGAAGATGCACTGGAAGATACTCAAGACGCCTATCAAAAAGGTCGATATGGATATCTTGATTATGTATCGGCTAGACAAGAGCTGTTAAATGCTCGGCGAACCCTCATTGATGCGGCATCTGCTGCCCTAATTTATGGCGCAGAGATAGAAAAACTAACAAACGAAGCGCTGTCACTCTAAATAAACATCACTTTAAGTTTAATAACAATTTATTGATTCAGTTATTAACTGAATCGTTTAGGAATTCAAAATGAAAAACTATTTACTCGCACTATTGATTTTTATTGGGTATCTATCACCCATTCAAAGTGTTATCGCTAGTGAAGATGAACATGAAGGCGAAGAAGGCATTAGCAAAATAAACAATAACATGGCAAAAAGGCTTGGTGTTGAAACAGCCTATTTAGCTTCAAAAACGTTGAACCAAACTATCCCTGTATACGGCGCTACGACGATAGGCGCTGAACAATTATTTCAAGTTGGCGCTAGATATAACGGCGTTATAAAGACAATTAACTCCACTGTTGGTGATAAGGTAAAAAAAGGAGATCTATTAGCCGTTATTGAATCTAATGAAAGCTTAAATACCTATAAAATAACATCCCCTGTTTCTGGGACTGTTTTACAGCGAAATGGAAATATTGGCGGTATCACGCAAAACACTAGCTTGTTTGAAATCGTCAATTTTGACACCTTGTGGGCTGAATTTAAGGTGTTTACCAGCCAATATAATCAAATCAAAGTCGGTCAACCTGTTGATATTGAGCATGGTGAACAGGCATTCAACTCAACCATCACCAATATAATTCCAGCTAAAGATCAGTCTTATGTTTTAGCACGTGTACGTTTAAATAACACTGAGCTAAACCTAACCTCAGGCCAATTATTAATGGGCAGCGTAAAGATAAACCGATTTGAGGTGGATTTAGCCGTCGAGAAAGTTGCGATACAAGAACTGGGAGGACAATTTGGTGTCTTTGTAAAAGAAGATGAAGAGTACGAGTTTGCGCCACTTGTGCTCGGACGTTCAGACAAAAACTATATCGAGGTCATTGATGGCCTCAGTAAAGACGCTGAATATGTAAACAAAAACAGTTATCTGATAAAAGCGGATATTTTGAAATCTGAAGTAGAAGACGACGATTAGGAGACGCAATATGATTGAATCAATTTTGCGTCTTGCAATAAATAGACGCTATTTAGTATTAAGTCTGCTGATGGTAATCATCGGCGTTGGCATGTGGAGTTATCAAAAACTTCCCATTGATGCTGTTCCAGATATAACAAACGTGCAGGTACAAATAAACACTTCTGCCCCCGGTTATTCACCTTTGGAAGCGGAACAAAGGGTGACCTTTCCTGTAGAAACCGCCTTAGCCGGATTGCCAAAGCTGTCTCACACCCGCTCCCTGTCAAGATATGGATTATCTCAAGTAACCGTTATCTTTGAAGAGGGAACCGATATTTATTTTGCTCGCAACTTAATCAATGCAAGATTAGCTGCGATAAAAGGCGTTATTCCCTCTGGCTTAGAGCCAGAAATGGGTCCTATTTCGACAGGGCTTGGCGAAATATTTATGTATACCGTACAAGCTTCTCCTGACGCTAAAATGCCTAATGGAGAGCCTTATACCGCTATTGCCTTAAGAGAAATACAAGACTGGATCATTAAACCGCAATTGGCTCAAGTTAAAGGCGTCATTGAGGTCAACAGTATCGGCGGCTACAACAAGCAATATCACATAACGCCTAAACCCGAAAAATTACTTTTTCATCAGGTAACCTTTGAAGAAATATCTGATGCATTACGTAAAAACAATGACAACCGTGGCGCAGGTTATATCGAACAAAACGGACAGCAAGTTTTAGTACGCTCCATTGGGCAACTAGCGACAATAGATGAGATCCTCAATGTCATCATCAAAAAGAACGATGGTATTCCTGTAAAAATAAGTGATGTTGCCAATGTTGCTATAGGCAAAGAACTTAGAACAGGGGCTGCTACTCGTAATGGCATTGAGACAGTGCTTGGTACAACCATGATGCTGATTGGTGAGAATTCTCGCACCGTTGCTTTAGAAGTGGAACATAAGCTCAGCGAAATACAAAAATCTCTGCCAAAGGGCATTACCGCAGAGCCTGTTTACGACAGAACAACGTTAGTAGATAAAGCGATTGCAACCGTTACCAAAAACCTCGTTGAAGGTGCGCTTTTAGTTATTGTTGTGTTATTTATTCTACTTGGAAATTTACGTGCAGCTCTCATTACCGCTGCTGTTATCCCTATTTCCATGTTAATGACAATCACAGGTATGGCGCAAGCAGGAGTATCTGCCAATTTAATGAGTCTCGGCGCATTGGACTTTGGCTTGATAGTGGACGGGGCTGTAATCATCGTTGAAAACTCTGTCCGTAGGTTAGCACAGGCCCAACACAACGGTCATAGGCAAGACTTAAGAGAACGCCTAAATACCGTTTTTGAAGCCACTTCAGAAGTGATACGTCCAAGCTTGTTTGGTGTGGCAATTATCACTGTTGTTTACATCCCCATTTTCACGCTAACTGGCGTTGAAGGGAAAATGTTCCACCCTATGGCGGCAACTGTCGTTATGGCGTTAATTTCCGCAATGATCCTTTCAGTTACACTGGTTCCTGCTGCTGTAGCTGTGTTTATGAAAGGTAAAATCAGCGAAAAAGAAAGTGTAGTTATTCGTTCAACCAAGTCTATTTATGAACCATTGTTAAAAATGGCGTTGAAATTTCGTTGGGTTATTGTTTCATTCTCAACGCTGTTAATGGGGTATAGCCTTTGGTTAGCAACAACGCTGGGTAGTGAATTTGTTCCACAGCTAAATGAAGGGGATATAACAGTCCAAGCGCTAAGAATACCTTCTACCGGCCTAGAGCAATCAGTAGAAATGCAAGAAGTACTTGAGCAACGTATTAAAGCGTTTCCTGAAGTTGATAAAGTATTCTCGCGCATCGGCACATCAGAAGTAGCAACTGATCCAATGCCACCGAGTATTGCTGATATCTTTGTTATTTTAAAACCACGTAAAGAATGGGCCGAACCTTCAAAGCCAAAGAGTGAATTAGTTGAAGAAATGGAAGAAGTACTGAAAAACATTCCGGGCAACAACTATGAATTCACTCAGCCTATTCAAATGCGTTTCAATGAATTGATTTCTGGCGTTAGAGCTGATGTCGGCATCAAAATATTTGGTGATGACTTAGATCGATTATTACTTACCGCAAAAGATATTCTAAATATTGTGAAAACCGTGGACGGTGCTGCTGATGCCCGAATGGAACAGGTCACAGGTGTTCCATCTTTATCAGTAATTCCTAAACGAGAAGCGCTTGGTCGATACGGTTTGAGCGTTTCAGAACTGCAAGACTGGGTTGCTACTGCAATTGGTGGAGAATCTGCGGGGATCATTTATGAAGGAGACAGACGATTTGAGTTAGTTGTTCGCCTACCAGAGCAAACAAGAACAGATATCGATAGCTTGAAGCACCTGCCGCTTCCACTTGAGGGTGGTAACTATGTGCCACTTGAAGAAGTTGCAGAGCTTAAATCAGAGTCTTTACCTGCTCAAATTAGCCGTGAGAACGGAAAAAGAAGAGTTGTGGTTACCGTCAATGTTCGTGGCAGAGATTTAGGCGGCTTTGTAAAAGAAGTGAAAGCTAAAATTAATCAGGAAGGAGAAATCCCAGCAGGATACTGGCTTGATTATGGTGGAACGTTTGAACAACTAGAGTCAGCGAGTAAAAGATTAAGCTTAGTTGTACCGATCACATTAGTTGTAATCTTAGGTATTTTGGTTATCGCATTTGGTTCATTAAAAGATGCATTAATCATTTTCAGTGGCGTGCCTTTAGCATTAACTGGGGGCGTATTTTCACTTTATTTAAGAGACATGCCCTTATCAATTTCGGCAGGTGTCGGCTTCATAGCATTGTCAGGTGTCGCCGTATTAAATGGCTTGGTTATGTTGGCTTTTATTCGAGATCTTTGGCATGAAAAAGGCGACCTTTACGTAGCGATCATTGAAGGTGCCATCATTCGTTTAAGACCTATTTTAATGACGGCACTGGTTGCTAGTTTAGGTTTTATTCCAATGGCGCTAAACACTGGAATTGGTGCAGAAGTACAACGACCACTAGCAACAGTCGTTATCGGCGGTATTGTATCTTCTACCATTTTAACTTTGTTTGTATTACCTGTTTTATATCAATGGGCGCATGGCTCTGAGAGTAACAAACAGTAATCTGACGAAATTTAAAGCCCAAAAAGCAGCTTAATTAATAGGTTATGCCTAATTAAGCTGCTTTTTATATTGTATGCCCAACATTTTATTGATAAAGCTTACTGCGCTTCATCCCGACAATTTTCATTTAAAAACTCAAACTCTATCGTTGTATGCGATAAATGATAGGAAGATAATTTAGCTGCAACTTCTTGTTTAAGCCTAATTAATTCTTTAACGTCAAAGTTGTCACTCAGCTCAAGGTGCGCTGTTAAAACGTGACTTTCACCATCTAGTGACCAAAAGTGCATGTGGTGGATACCATTAACTTCAGGAAATTCCATTAGTGATAGTTTAATACGCTTTTGAGTCTCTTTATCGGGTGCAGCTTGAAGAAATAAAACGAGTGTTGATTTCAGGTTTTTGAAAACATTAAACAAGATGAACAGCGTGAACCCTATTGATAAAAGGGGATCTAATATCGGCAGTTCAGCGAACAACAGTACGATAGAGACTATAAGAACGGCAACCCATCCAAGTACATCTTCAAGAAGGTGCCATGTCAGCACTTTCTCATTTAATGTTTCACCCGCTTTTAATTTTAATACCGCATATCCGTTAACGGCAACGCCGAGTATCGCTAGCCCTAACATCCCCTCGACTACAGGCATTTCAGGATTGGACAGCCTTGGAATTGCTTCAAATAAAATCCAAATTGAGCCAATGATTAAAACAATACTGTTTATCAATGCGCCAAAGAGAGTAAGTCTACGATAACCATAACTAAACTTATCTGATGCTTCTTTATCTGAAAAACGACTTAAAATCCACGCAAAACCTATTGAAAGACTATCACCAAGATCGTGAACTGCATCTGCCATTATCGCAGTACTGTTAGTGAGCCAACCACCTATAAATTCGATAATAGTAAATGTCACATTCAGAAAAAATGCCCAACCAATACGATCATCTTTAGAATGCTGATGACTGTGACTATGGTTGTGCATTTTGTACCTCCAGTGCTTTTGTATTTCTAATTTTTGATACATTCATATTAATCAAATGGCGAATCACACCTTGATACATCCAACGTTTTACTCCCGACAAATTAGTACCCTTTTCAAGATAAAACTCATCAGGGGAATCATAAAGCCCAAAGTCGTCATGAATACCTTCTTTTTGAATATAGGTATCTTGGCCGCACCAATTTGTGTTTGGTGAAGAGAAACACTTTGTTGCAACACCATAGACACAAAAGTCATCTTTTGCTTGGCTAAATTTCTGCTGTAGTGAGCTTAAGTATTGCTCATCCAATATAAAGCCCTCTAAGTTTATCCAGCGTCCATCGAAATAAACTTCTACCCAACTATGAATGATGTATTTAGGTGCTAACCAAAATACATAGCTAGGTATAGCCCCTTTTTGTAATTGCTGATCAATGGTAAAACCATGGAAACGACACTGGATACCTAGTCCACGCAATAGCGCCATTAACAGATTACCCTTAGTATTACATTGCCCATAACCATCTGCTAGTACATCGCTTGCTGCTATATCATCACTCTTGTTATAGCCAAACATTATTTCATCTTTCACAAATTGGTATGCTGCTCCAATTTTGTTGAAATCGTCTAAGCTTTGCCATCCTCGCTGATCGATCAGGGATTGGATATCTTTGTGTTCAAAATTAACGATATTCGTATTGTTTAAATATTTCTCGGTCATTTTTTATATATCCTTTTCGTTGCATACTTATACTACAGACTCTATAGTAACTATAGAATCAAATGTCTGGGGGAAATTGATGAAAATAGGCGAATTGTCTAAAAAATCGGGCTGTTCTATACAAACAATTAGATATTATGAAAGAGAAGGATTACTGTTAAATCCAAACCGTTCAGAAGGTAATTTCAGGCTGTATGATAGTAAAGGACTTAAACAATTGGAGTTCGTAAAACATTGTCGCAGCCTAGATATATCACTCAATGATATTAAACGTCTTATCGAATTAAAAAATAAGCCAGAAGAAAGCTGCTCTAGCGTTAATGCATTAATTGATCAGCAACTTGCACTAGTGAATAAACGCATGAAAGAATTAAGGGCGCTTAAAGCTGAATTACAACAGATGGCTAGTGCTTGTGGTTCGAACAATACTATTGAAGCATGCGGGATCATTAAGTCACTAGATAGTTAACTCTGTTAGAGGCATACGGGCAGAATATAGAACATTAATCGACTATTGCATGTCCTAAATGTGGACAGATAAAAACGGAAGAAATGCTGACAAATTCATGTCAGCGGTATCACAAGTATGAGTCACACAAGGTTTTGCCAAACTATTGAATGGTGACTGGTGTGTTTACTTCTCATATGGAACAGCAAAATTCCGCCAATTCTAGAACGACAAAATTAGTTGCAGCCGTTAATGCACTAGAGTGTTTAAATTGAAGTTTATTATTGACTCTTCAACGTCTGCTTTACACTCTGAATTTTCGTTAATAACTCAAAAGCTAACTTCCGCTTTTGGCTAAGTGAAGTCATAAGGTATTCATTGATGCTAATGTTCGCAATGTCGGAGGAGCTGCCGTTAGCAAATAGCATCAAATTATCGTAATATAACTGATTGAGTCTCAGATATTATGATTAAAAAATCATACTTTCATAAAAAGAGAGATTGGCGGCATCCCTTTAAAACCTTTCAGTCTAAAATGAGATCAATCTCAATCATTATGCACAGTCACAAATACTCCACATAGGTTGATCATGGCAGTGGCAAACGGATTATCATTTTTGGTATTGAGAGAGCCGTCGATAATATTCAAACAAGCACCTTTCTTATGGATGCTTTCAATTGCCTCAAGAATAGATTTTAACGACCGTCCCAAACGGTCGAGGCGAGTAACAATAACTTCATCACCTTCCCTGATAAAGTCGATGAGTTCCTAAAGCTTTTCTTCATTTCGAATCGAAGCACCAGACTGTTTGCCTTGGAATATTTTTTCACAGCCCTGAGCGTCCAACTTGGACAGTTGAACATTTAAATCTTGTTCTTTAGTTGAAACTCTTGCAAAACCAACTTTCATATATACGAAACCTGTAACTTTCGCACACCTTAACAATTAAATGAACGAAAGTATATTAAATAAATTTCGTACATGAACGTAATAAAAAATAGAAATTCGTACACTACGGATAGAAAATGAATGACAATTCTAACTATAAAGTGACTTAATTATTTCACACGCTTCACTTGTACACGAGCTTGCCATTTGTTGAAGCTCAGCTTGTAGTGCTTTGAGTTCTCCCATTAGATTGTTAACTAAAGCCAATTTAGCCTGTGTCTATCATAAGTTCAAAACTTAAACTTTAGATATAAGCTGAAATTGAGTCAATCGTATTACAAATACTCTTATTGATACTGGCTCATTACTTGCACTTTTTCGAGAACATGACCACATGTAGAGAATAATAGGCTAACAGTGGGAAATATTTACACTATCAATGTAAGGATTACTTATGAAATACTCAAGATTTGCTGCAATGATCATCACCTCAACCATTGCTATGTTTGTCATGATGTATCTCAACACTTACGCAGTATCACATATATGGTTTAGTGAAACGCGTATCTATATGGCGTTGTATATGGGAGCAGGTATGGCAATGATCATGCTGGCCTTTATGCTTGGCATGTACAGTAACAAGAAGCTCAACATGGCTATTTTTCTATTGGCGACAATACTGTTTGCCATATGTCTTTATCTTGTTCGCTCTCAAAGCACAATTTCTGACACTGCTTACATGAAAGCGATGATTCCTCATCACTCCATTGCTATTCTTACTAGTGAGCATTCAACTTTGGAGGATGTACGCGTGCGTGAATTGGCAAATGGTATTATTAAAGCCCAACGAAAAGAAATAAAAGAAATGGAATGGCTGATTAAAGATATTTCTGAAAATGGAAAGGTCAGCTCACAAGCTCAGGCTGAGCAACGACCGCTCCCAAAGTTTGAAGGCACACTGAACAAAGGAGACTAAGATGACTAAGACAGCTACCCTGTACAGAATGGTCACTGACGAACATATCTGCCCCTATGGTTTAAGGTCGAAAGATTTGCTGGAGAGGCAAGGGTATGATGTAGAAGATCATAAGCTCACGTCAAGACAACAAGCTGATGACTTCAAAGCTAAGCATGATGTCAAAACTACGCCACAAACCTTTATTGAAGGAAAGCGTGTCGGAGGATACGATGACTTAAGAGAGTATTTTGGTAAAGATGAAGCAGGTCAAACTGGCACAACCTACACGCCCGTTGTAGCCATTTTCTCGATAGCTGCACTTCTTGCTGTCGCATCTCAACATTTTGCTTCCGGCTCATTTATCTCCATCAGAACACTGATGCTATTTATAGCTTTTTCAATGACGCTCTTAGCGGTGCAAAAACTGAAAGACCTATACAGTTTCACAAATTCGTTTATTACTTATGATTTACTAGCGATGAGATGGATAAGATATGGTTATATTTATCCCTTCATTGAAGCATATGCAGGTATTGGTATGGTTGCCCAACTACAGCCTCTCGCAGTGGCACCATTTTCATTGTTTATCGGCACAGTTGGAGCAATTTCAGTTTTCAAAGCCGTTTACATCGACAAACGCCAGTTAAAGTGTGCCTGTGTAGGCGGCGATAGCAGTGTGCCACTTGGATTTGTATCGCTATCTGAAAACTTATTTATGATCGCGGGAGCATTGATTATGCTGCTGATGTAAAGGTATAGCTCTATTCGGCGGCCCCTTAACTGTTAAGATTAGACCTAGGATGCCAGCCCACACCTTTCTAATTCATATGTAACATTTTTTCTGTCGTACTGGCATCAAGATAACCAGAACTGAGCAAACAATCTCAAAGGTTGTACAAAATAACACTAAAGTTTTTTCATTAAGTTTTATTGTTATGCTCTTGTGGTGGCTTTCGCCACCACTTTATTAGTTTTCAAGTTCCACCATATCTTTCGCTGCAATGTCACCAGACACTAGCTTTACAGTTGCGAAATGATCATTCACAATTTTAGTAATTTGTACCGTTCCTACCTTTTCGATAGTGTAGGGATCTTCACCTTCACTCAATACTATTCTTTCATGGAATCTAATAACACTGTATTTTTGCCCAACCTCTGCGCCATGCTTAGCACCAATACAGATTAGAGTTCGATTATCAGAACTTTCTACTACCTGACCTCTCATCATGTATTTATGATAAAAAGTGGTATTGGAACAACCCACTAAATATAAACCGAATGTAAGCAATAAAAGAGCTTTTATATAGGGTGTTTTCATCACTGTTACCTCATTTGACTAACTAATTATCTATACACTTTTTTATGAATTCATTTGTTTTTCCGGCCAGCCCCCGAAGGTGCTTGATGACAACTCCAAGGCTTATGAACAGAGTTATCTTTGATGTTCTGATCAACAAATTTATAGTAACTTTCTTTAGTATGTGTCCACCAATCATTATGAACATCTGCGCCATACTTACGGATTACCTCCTCAATCCCATCAAGGCTTACGTTTGCGGCATCATAGGCAAGGTGTATTTCACCTTCTTTGATGTTGTAACTAACTTCATCTATACCAAAAAGCTGATCTATTTCTTTTACTAACTCGTCACAGCTTTCTTCTGTGACATTGCTAAGCTTTAGGTTTCGAACAACTAAATTTTGCTCTTTAACGCCAACTCTATGATTTAAATCGCTCATAATTTTTCTCCTAATGTTTGTGTGAATGCTGTTGATTGCTATCTTTCATTTCTTCCATTTTACGGTTCATCTGCGGCATCATGTTCCCCATCATTTCTAAATGATGTTCAGCCATCTTGATTTGTTGATGCATTGGCATTTCTTCCATGTTTTTGTGCATGGATTGCATCATCTTCATCATTGAACGGTGATGTTCAACCATCATCTGCTGTTGCTTTTCAGGATCTTTTTCAGTTTTAATGGCATGGACTTCCTTTTTCATTTCCATCATCTTTTTGTGCATTTCTCCCATGTTCTCATGTGGTATTGCCATGCCTTGATGCATATCAGCTTTGTTCGCACCTTCATGCTTATGCTCATTGTTTTGGGCAAATGAGCTAGTGGTTATAAGTAGTGAACTAATAAATAAAATTGATTTAGTTAACGTTTTCATGATTTTTACCTTCTACACTTTTATTAAAATTTGGGATCCAACTTGGTGTCGATTCCATATACCTGTGGTACTCCGAACCAAACTCAGCAATCGCTTGTGCTTCTTCGCGTTTCGCTAGCTTGACGTAAACAACGACTAAGATCGGAAACATCGCAAGTGTTGGGATTGTCGGCCACTGCAATAAAAAGCCGAACATGATTAGAATGAAAGCTACATACTGTGGGTGGCGACACCTTGCATACCATCCAGTTGTAGCCAATTGATGATGTTTTTGCGCGTGATGCAATACATTCCATGCTGAAGACAACATAAAGAAACCTGCAACAATTAACACCATACTCACTATATGAAATGGGTCCCAATGGGCATCACCTTGAAATCCAAAGAAAGTATGTAATAAATGCCCATTTTCATGCGCAAAGAAATTTACTTCTGGATAGGTCTCCGTCAGCCACCCCGACAGAAAATAGATAGTTAAAGGAAAGCCATACATTTCAGTAAATAGGGCAACAATAAAGGCAGAGAACGCGCTTAGACTTCTCCAATCAGTTGATGTTTTTGGTTTGACAAAACTAAAGGCAAAAAAGATAAAAATTGCTGAGTTCAGTATCACCATTGACCATAAGTCATAATCATATGTTTCATTCATCACTGCTCTCCTTTTTATGTGATTCCTTACGTGCCTTTTCTAACCCTTGTATGTAGCCATCGCGATAGGCTGCATTTTTATCCGTGAGTTCTTGAAAGCTCTCTTCCTTTTTTTCATCAGGCGCATGTGAATGATCGTGACCATGTTTACCATGACTGCCATGCATAAATACGTGCATCAAGGGGCATAGCAATAAAATCAAGTAGGGAAGAAATTGCAGCATATGTTGACCATGCTCAAGCACTAAGAAGTAGGTCACTGCGGCAATAAGTGCCAGTGCAGCCCAGCCTGTAGGTGTTGACCAAAAATTAGGGTGTTGATTTTTCATATTGCCCTCCTAAACGACTTTTAAGACACCGCGATACATTTGCATCTGACAGTGAAACTCATGCTCTCCCGGTGATAAGTTCAATAGGGTAATTTGAGTAATTTCATTTAATTTAAGCTGTTCGCTTATATCCAATGAAGGAATAAGCATTGTTTCAGCGCAGGGGGATTGATCTTTGCGCATAAACTTCAGAGTGACAGGTTGGCTAGCAGACACCTGAATTGAGGATGGGGAATACACACCATCCCTCACTTCAATGAGTACTTCATTACCTTGAACGATTGTTTTATTGGGTTTATATAGCCAAAACCACCAAACAATCAGCGCGATTAACATTAAGCCTAATAAGTTAATAACCATCATTGTGATTCTCCTTAATGCTCTTTTGCTTTAAAAAAGCGAAGTCGATTTGCATTTGACACTACAGTCAATGACGAAAACGCCATTGCAGCACCTGCAATTACAGGGCTAAGCAGAATGCCAAAGAAGGGATATAGAACCCCCGCAGCAAAAGGAATCCCGGCTACGTTATAGACAAACGCGCCAAACAAGTTTTGTTTGATATTTCGTAAAGTAGCTTTGCTTACCGCTATGGCATCAGCAAGGCCATGAAGTGAACCACGCATTAGGGTAATGTCAGCACTTTCGATAGCTACATCAGTCCCTGTGCCTATGGCGAAGCCAACATCGGCTAACGCTAGCGCAGGAGCATCGTTGATGCCATCTCCTGTCATACCAACAATTTCGCCGCCTTCTTGTAGCTCTTTCACCTTGTTGGCTTTATCTTCTGGCAGCACTTCAGCAAGAAACTCACTAATACCCACTTTTTTAGCTACGGCGGCAGCGGTTTCCTTGTTATCACCCGTTAACATGATGACGCGTATACCATTAGCATGAAGCCGTTTGATAGCAGAGATTGAGTCTGACTTGATAGGATCTGCAACAGCAATGATTGCTGCAAGTTCACCATCTACAGCAAAGTACATAGGTGTTTTGGCTTCTTTGGCTAAAGACTGTGCTTGTTCAACAAAGCCTGTGAGGTCTATGCCTTTTAACTTCATTAGTTTATCGTTTCCGAAAAGCAGGGCTTTGTTGTTGCAGCTTGCTTCTACACCAAAACCCGTAATGGCGTTAAAGGCTTCAATTTTTAGTAACTCAATATCCTGATCTAACGCACTTTCAACAATCGCTTGCGCTAAAGGATGCTCTGAGCCGCTTTCTAAACTTGCTGCAAGCTGTAGTACGTCTTTTTCGTCAGTAGCTTTTGCTAAAATAATATCGGTTACCTTAGGTGCCCCTTCAGTAATAGTGCCCGTTTTATCTAAAATCATGGCAGTGATTTTAGAGGCGGTTTGCAGTGCCTCACCGTTGCGAATAAGCACTCCGGCTTCTGCTGCTTTTCCTACTCCCACCATGACAGACATGGGTGTTGCCAAGCCTAAAGCACACGGGCAGGCAATAATAAGCACAGTAGTTGCTGAAACGATGGCAAAAGCAATGGCTGGCTCAGGTCCAAAGTTAAGCCATGCTAGCGCACTTAACACAGAGGTAATCATCACGACAGGTACGAAAAAAGCTGAAATAACATCGGCCAAACGGCCAATCGGCGGTTTTGAATTTTGTGCTCGTTTCACCATATTGATGATCTGTGCAAGCGCCGTGTCTTTACCAACGCGTGTGGCTCTAAATAAAATCATGCCTGATTTGTTCAAAGTACCTGCGACAACCTCATCTTCTTCAGCTTTTTCAGCAGGCATAGGTTCGCCTGTCAGCATGGACTCATCAATAGAGGTGTGTCCTTCCAATACCACGCCATCGACGGGAATTTTTTCACCCGGTTTTACCTTCACAATATCGTTAAATAAAACCTGCTCAATACCTATCTGAACTTCTTTGTTGTCACGAACCACGGTTGCTGTTTTGGCTTGCAAGCCGATAAGACGTTTAATGGCCTCAGAGGTTTTACCTCTGGCTTTGATTTCTAATGCTAAACCTAAATCAATTAAGCCAATGATCATGGCGGTAGCTTCAAAATAAACATGCCGTGCCATCAATGGAACAGCGTCAGGTGCAAACACGACAACCATCGAATACAACCAAGCCGTGCCTGTTCCTAAAGCAATTAGGGTGTCCATATTGGCTGAATGATTTTTGAAGCTCTTCCATGCTCCTACATAGAAATGCTTGCCTGAAAAATACATAACACCAAAAGTTAAAATGCCTACAACCAACCAAGAAATTCGTTCAAGGTTTGTTTCAACCGTCATTTCTCCAACTACAATGCTGTAGATCATCAAAGGAACGCCGAGTGAAAGGGCAATAAACGTATCGCGCATTAGCTTCTTATAATATGCCCAATCAGCCGCCTCTTTCTCATCAAGCGCATCTGTTGCCGAGCTATCATCAATTGGCTTCGCGTTATACCCCACAGACTCAACAGCTTTGACCAATTCTTCTGTCTTAGCTGTCCCAGAAACTGTTACAGTCCTATCAGCAAAATTCATTTCCGCACTGACGACTCCAAGAGTTGCATTTAATGCCCCTTCAATTTTGCCTACACAGCTAGCACACCCAGCGCCTTCAATGATAAGCTGTTGGTTATGTGATACTTTCTCCAACGTATTCTCCTTACTTTTACACGAAGAGGATTGAGCTTTTGCCTGACAGCAACAGCCTGATTCAGTTTTTATATTTGTGTTAGTAGCCACCCTTTTTCCTCCTATGTTTTTTTAATTTGCTCAAAGTTTTCGATGAGATGACAAACCATGTTTGCAGTCGGTGCTTTGTCTTCCATTTCTTCCCATCGAGAAAGCGCAGAAGACATTTTTCCTCGAAGTGCCAACATTGCTTGAAACTGTTTTTCTGTTTCTTCAAGCCGCTCTTTGATCAGGCTTCTGACTAATGGGCACGCACTTTTACCATCTTCAGATTCATTAATAATTTCCTTGATATCTACAACGGAAAAACCAAGGTTTCTGGCACTTAAAATGAATTTAAGTCTCGATACTTCTTTATTCGAGTATGACTTGTAGCCGTTCACTGACTTGGCAGGTTTTAACAATCCCAATCGCGAGTAATAGCGCACCGTATCAGCAGTCGTTCCAAGGCTTTTTGCCAGCTCTGCAACTTTCATGTTCACTCCTTAGTTCTTCACCTAAGTTTGTAATCTCACCTACAGCTTAGACCTGTGTCTAAGACACAGGTCAAGTGATTATTCGTGATTAATAATGCAAAAGCTAAAAACTAATTTTTTGGTAAAAGAGAAATCTCGGTCAAAATCGACAGCATTAAGTACTGTAAATGGCAATAGTTTGAGCATTTTCATAGTGCCTTCAAAATATCGTACTAATCGTTCAAAACAATTGGTTATTTAAACCAATGAAAAAATCATTCTATTTTGATGGGAGTGGCGAAAAAAAGACGCACTGTTCCCGTGATTAGCCAATAATTGGTGGACGATAAAGTAAGAGATGGATACCAGATTTTGGTAGGGGTATACGCTGTAGAATTAGCTCAGAATGAATATTGCAAATACCTTCGTCTTGCGCTTCCACAAGATAGGCATTTAAATGAAAGCTTGTACAAAAACCGCCTTCACAACAAACACAATCACCAGCTTTACATTTTTCACAGTCTTCATCACCATGACGGTTTTTAGAATCTTGCGAATTTTCAGTGTGATAGTGACTATTGTCAATCATTGATTGATGATGCATATTTTTGCTTGGTTGTATAATATGCGTGTCGGATGAGCCATTATGATGCTCTTCACAATTCATTGGTTTAGCAATCGCAAAGCCATGCTGCGTAAGCAACACAGTTATTATTACTATTTTAAACCACCTGAAAAGTCCAAACATTATCATTCCTTCTTTAGCACCTACAATATTAGCCACTTTATAAAAATAATTTTATGATCTTGATCAACCTTTGAACTAAAACCTACGTTCTAACCTAGCCCTTAAAGTCTGCTTCAAAACATTTTATACACACTTTTAATATACGAATTACTCTAGTACTGCTGAGTTTACTAGCACCATAGAACTTTTAAAAACAACAGCAAAGCCACCATTCATAGCCACACTAATCAGCGCTTGGTCTTCAAAAATTATGCTGCCTAGCTTGTAGTCATGTTTGAAATCGGCCACCTCTAATTGGCTGACAATAAAAAGCTCTTCATAAATTGTTATTAAGATGCCAAAATGCCCATATTGACGTATTGCTTGCCTAAATTGTTGAGTATCATTGAGCCACGACATGATTCTCCTTTCTATACTAGGTTGCTTCCAATAAGTAGCTAATCGTTTTTGTTGTGGCGTAGCACTCTCATAGATAGTTTCGAGATCATTTAACAAGGTTTGCAGTAAAGATTCCGCAAGTAAGCTTGACTTCACCATTAAGGAGGAAATGGATTCATTTTGTCCTACTTCAAATTGTTCTTGGAGTAAGATATCTCCGCCATCAAGCATATATGTGATTTTGTGTATGCTTACACCTGCAAATTCTGGTAGATCCACAATGTAAGTTAATGGCGTAGGGCCTCTACCTTTAGGTAAAAGTGAGGGATGAATATTAAAGGCATATTTTATATCTGTTATGGGCAGTCTATATCCATAGTCAGCAACGACAAAAAGAGTTACTCCAGATTTTATATATTCATCAAGTTCTTCTTTAGTCGGTCTTAAAGAATGTGTCATTATCTTATGTATGCCACAAATTCGTTTAACGATACTTGCGTTTTCCTCTACATCATTAATATAAACAGCTTCAACACTAAAGCCTTGGTTAACCATAAATGTTAAACAGTTTGAAAAGAGATTATTTCCGAAATAGAGGACTTTCATATTCAATTGATCCATTCGATAGCGCTAAAGCCAGCAAAAAGCAAAGGTTGGTGAAGTAAATAAATCAGTAAAGAGTGTTGACTAAGCAATGTCAAATAAGGGTTTATCGCATGTTGATTGGCGGGAGCCAGACGAAAGATTCGGAAATTTGCAGCCCAGATACCGAGCAAGGGCAAAGCCAACCAAGGAAAAAGAGTAACCAAGTCACTAGGATGTTTTGAAATATATTGTTCAATATAGCTAAAAGGCCAATTCCACGGTATTTCTATCGCTATGTATGCGCTAAAAATAAATAAAGATAGCAGCAAAGCAAGTTTAGGTTTCCCCACCAACCAAACTAATAGAAGTGTTGCAACTGCTATGAAGTGTAAAATACCAAAGTAAATCCAATGTTCTGGCAAGGTAAATAGTGAGGATAAAGTCACTAGTAACGCAGCACTAGATATCTTAACCGTTCGCCAAGCTAATTTCTTCGCTGATATACCACCTTGATAGGAATAAACCAGACTGGCACCAACAGAAAACAAGAACAAACTTACAATTATTGCTCTTAGCTCTTTCCAGAAAAAGCCGTTAGGTATGTCTGTTCTAATATAACCAAAATAGTTTAAATCCCAGACAAAATGAAAAGCTACCATCAATATAATTGCGGTAGCTCTCATTAAATCAATGTAGTTATTTCTTCGTATTAAAACCAAAATCTTAAACCGGCAACAAACTCAGTATCGTTGCTGCTCTGCTCGTTTAGCTTGGCGTAATCTGCTGTGCTACCAAATTTATTAGTCCACTCTACACCTACATAAGGTGCAAATTGGCGAGTAAATTCATAACGAACCCTAACGCCAATAGCAGTACTAGATAGCCCACTGCCTAGCTCATTTTGTTCATCGTCTTTACCATAAAATGTTATTTCAGCACGAGGCTGTATAATGAGCCTTTGTGTTAAAAGCAGCTCATATTCAGCTTGTGCTGTAAATGCTGTATTGCCGCTCTCACCTACATACGCTGTCATATCAAGCTCAAACCAATAAGGTGCTAAGCCTTGAATACCAAACGCTAACCATTGACGGTTTTTGCCTTCTTTATAATAATCGTAGCGAATACCGACTTGCGTATCCCAATAAGCCGAAATTGCATGACCCCATAAAATATCAGTTTGATTTTCTTCAAGCTTGCCATAACTAACATCGCCCTCGGTTTTTATCACTAATCGATTAAAGGTGGTGCCGTACCAAGCTTGTAAATCGAAAACAGCAGCATCGGCTTGTTCGTTATACTCAAGGCGATCACCTAAAATAGCGTAAAACTTATACTCATCTGCAAGGGTTAAGCGCTCGCCATCTGCTAAAGCATATGGCCCTTGCGTTAAGGTTGTGCCATTAGCATAAGCGTGTGGATCGCGAGCATTTTTAGGGGCATCGCCGCCTTGCGGCTGCATTTTATCGCCCGCCATATCGCCAGACATGTCGCCCATTTCAGTTTGAGCAAACACATTCAGGCTCAATAACGGTGCGCTAATTAATAGTGCACTAGTAAGTACTGTTGATAAGGTTAAATTTCTCATGATACAACCACCTCTCTAAACATACCTGCATCCATATGAAACAGTAAATGACAATGCCAAGCCCAACGACCAAGATCATGTGGCGTAGTTAAAAAGCTAATTCTTTGGGCGGGCTGTACCATTATGGTATGGCGGCGAACTAACACATCGCCTTGATCGTTCTCCAAGTCGCTCCACATACCATGTAAATGCATAGGGTGTGTCATCATGGTATCGTTTTGTAAAATAACTCGTACCCGCTGATTATGCTTCATATGCACAGGGGTACTTTTACCAAACTCTAAGCCATCAAAAGACCAGCTGTAGCGTTCCATGTTGCCGGTTAAATGCAGCTCAATTTCGGCTTCGGGTGCTTGGTGGTCAACTATGCCATCAAGAGAGCGTAAATCTGCAAGTGTTAAAACTCGACGGCCGTTATTGCGCAGCCCAACACCAGGATCGTCTAAGTTTGTGCGTGGCGTATCAACGCGCTGATCAATTGAGGCGCCATATTCTGTTTTAGCGTGGCGAACTTTCTGACTTGGAACAGCCAGTGGGTTTTTACCCATATTATGCTTACTATGGTCCATTGCCATTGCACCGTGGTCCATTGTGCTATGATCCATTGCCCCCTGATCCATACTGGTTTTGTCCATGCTAGCGTGGCCCATAGCGCTGTGATCCATTCCAGGCATAGCAGAGTGATCCATATTGCCCATCATATCCCGCATTGCTAACCACTCAACTGGGTCAAGTGCAGGCACTGGCGCATCAATATTAGCAGCGACAGACAAAGTCCCTTTGGCATAACCTGAGCGGTCCATGCTTTGTGCAAAAATTGTGTATGCGTCATTTTTAGGCTCAACAACCACATCGTAGGTTTCACCTGGACCAAAGCGAAACTCATCTACGGTAACGGGTTCAACATTTTGTCCATCTGCTTGTACCACAGTTAATTTTAACTCTGGGATACGTACATCAAAAAAGGTGTTACTTGAGCCATTAATAAATCTTAAACGTACTTTTTCGCCCGCTTTAAACAGCCCACGCCAATTAGCCATTGGCGCAGTACCATTCATTAAATAGGTCATTGCCGAAGCCGATAAATCAGCTAAATCGGTTGGACTCATTCGCATCTGGTTCCACATTTCACGTCGTTGAAGTGCATTAGCAACGCCGCTTGTTGCTATGTCATCAAAAAACTCAGGTACAGTGGGCTGATTAAAGTTAAACACATCCCCCTGAATTTTTAATTTACGGAATAACTCCATTGGGTCATCATCAGTCCAATCAGACAATAGGATGACATGCTCATTGTCAGCACTAATAATATCCTTTTCTCTTGGCTCAATAATTAATGCGCCGTACATACCTGTCATTTCTTGAAAGCCACTGTGTGAGTGATACCAATAAGTACCGCTTTGTTGTAACTTAAATTTATAAACAAACGTTTCGCCAGGCATAATGCCTTTAAAGCTAATGCCCGGTACACCATCCATTTGATACGGAAGAATGATCCCATGCCAATGAATTGAACTCGGCACTGATAATTTATTAGTTACCCTGATAGTAACGTCATCACCTTCTCTGAGGCGCAAGGTAGGAGCTGGTATTGAGCCATTGATTGTTGTAGCCATTCTTACAACACCTGTGAAGTTTACGGGTGACTCATCTATCACTAAATCTATTACTTCTCCACTTAGTTCGGGCGCAGTACCTGTTGAAGTTCCAGCAATCAAAGATGAAGCTGCATGAAGAACACTTGGAAAAGCAGCTAATACACCGCCAGCAATTACACCTTGTACAAAGCGTCTACGTGGCGTAGAAACTTGATGTAATGGATTTTTAATTCTCATTTTGTACTCCGTTATTTAACCAATAAATTAATGTGACCAATGAATGTGCTTAATCTTCCATTCACCATTTTGCTTTTCGAGAACCATTGTTTCCATGCCTTGATAATCGCGTTCAACACCTTTATGAGTACCTGTAGTTTGACTACGCGACGCAGAGATAGCGGTATTTCCAAGTATCGTCACTTGATGTTCAAGTGTGTCGCTCTTCATCGCTGCTAAATACTTCATATCCGACAACATATGATGATGAGCATATTCATCAGCGCTCCTTTCAACGCGGCCTCCCTCGAAAATGATGACATCATCCGCTAACTGCGCTCTAGCCTGTTTTTGATTGCCAGTTTCAAGTGCTTGATGAAATGCCAAAACAACTTTTGCGGCTGGTGTATCTACACCTTTAAACAATCCTTTGTCTTTATTCTTATCACCATGAGCGTTTGCTGCGAAACTAAACGTCATTAATAAAACGAGTAGGATATTTATTGTTTTCATTTTCATTTTCTCTTTTAGGTTTTAATTTGCAGGGCCAACAACACTAGTAAGCCCAGCCGTTACAGATAAAATGGCAAAAGCTACTACCATTTCTATCGAGATAGATTTAGATAAAGCCTCTCTGCCTTGACTATTTTTAAGTTGTGGAACGAGTATTAGTTTATGTTTAGCAGCAAGTGCCAAAATAGACACTACAAGGGCCAATTTAAACAACAGTGTTTGTCCGTAACTTGAGCTTATTAGTGCATCAAGACTTCCGACCAATTGAATCACGAGCCAGAGGCCTGCTACCAACAATAGGCTCAATGTAAAACTTGCTTGTTTGCCAAAGCTTTCCATCAGCAAATGAAGTTCTGCATAACTTAGCTGATGGCAAGCCTGTTTTAGTGGCAATAACGCCCCAAACCACCATGCCATAACGAGCACATGCAAAATAAGCAAGCCTTTTTCAATTGTGCCTAACTCAGAAATATGACCCAGTAACGTGAATGAGTATGCAAGGATTAATAAACTCAACATTAAAGCGCTTTGTTTTAAGTACGAGTTCACAGCGAGTTTGAACCTTAAAGCTAAAGCGATTATTGCGGTAACTAGCCCAAGCGCTCGAAGCAAAGCTCCAGTGCCGACAGAGGAGTCCCACATAATAGCCAATATATCAGCGTCTATCGCCCCCTGAATTCCCTCTTCTGCCATTGCACCAGTACTGGCAAAGAACCAAGTAATATTAGCGATCAAAGCCATAACTATATAAGTTCTTGTCCACGTTAAATTCGCTATTACAGCATTAGTATGAGATTCATTATTCTCAAATATTTGCCTGAAAAATGTATAACCAGCAATACAGGCAAAGCCGACGTAAAATACAATTTTTGACAGTACAATGACTGTATTCCAGATATACATTTCCATATCAATCACACCGCCTATTTTAGTGAACCATAAAGCCGAAGCTATGTTTCATTTTATGACCATCGTTACCTAAGAAGGTTACATCCACAGCATAGTTTGCAGGAGCTAATTTAGGTAGTTTCCATGTAAATTTGCTAGTAGCGACTTTAGAAGGCTCGAATCCAAATTTAAATTCTTCGCCTTGTTTATTGGCCAATGAAACTTTTACAACCCGTACCTCTTTGGTGAACACCAAAGTTAACTCTTCTGGAGGATTCATTAGCATTGCATTATCAGCAGGCACACTTTTTTCAAGATGCACATGCGCAAATACCGCACTACTAAAAACGACACTGATTACGGTTAAAAATTTAATTAATGTTTTCATATATACCTCTATTTATTTAATGGATTAACGACTAAATTTATCTTTGAAAATTTGATTACTTGGAATCCCAGCATCTGTAATTATTTTTTCCACTTCACTCATCATTGCTTCTGGACCGCACAAGTAAAACTCAGCCAAAAGCAGTTCTGATTTTTGGTTCATATACGGCAGAAGTACTTTTTGAACATAGCCTGAGTGCCCTTGCCATTCTTCTGAAGGATTAGAAAGAGTAGGAATATAAGAGAAGTTTTTATGCTTCTCACTCAGTGACTTCAATTCATTATGGTATAGCAAGTCATCTTCAGTTCGCGCACCATAGATAAGAGTCAAACCACTTTTATCTTTATGCTTTTTCAACTGTTCAAAAATAATAGACCTCAGTGGTGCAAGTCCTGAACCCGCACCAATAAACACGCGACTAACTTTTTTATTTGAAGTGG
Source organism: Pseudoalteromonas sp. G5_S1_54_S4 (assembly GCF_054968565.1). NCBI lineage: Bacteria > Pseudomonadati > Pseudomonadota > Gammaproteobacteria > Alteromonadales > Pseudoalteromonadaceae > Pseudoalteromonas > Pseudoalteromonas sp. G5_S1_54_S4. The sequence continues at coordinate 108,431 of NZ_JBQKUL010000004.1, forward strand.
CATAAAAATCAGAAAAAGGGCCTTTTGCAGTTATCGTTTCACCTACTTGGAGTGAACCTAAATAACTTGAACCTATTCCTGCTTTAAAACCATTCTTTGCGGTCTGCCAACGGATATTAAACATTAACTCATCAGACTCCTCGTCAAAGTTAACTAATGAGTAGTGGCGAGTTACACCGTTATGAGAAAATTTTCCATGATAGTAGCTATCCCAGTATTTTTCATAGCACTCTGGCATATCATCTGGACGTAAGCTATTCATCCCTGCTGGCACATCAAATTGCATATATGCACCAGCTTTAAATGCCAACTGTTTGCCTGATTTCAGCTTAAATTTCACTTCCTTGATAAAAGGAGTAATGAAATTAGTCGCAACCACAACTAGCTCATGATTTTCAATATTGCGATCAGTATTAACTTCAATCGAACTAATTTCAGAGAACCTATGCTGACATCCAAGCCGATAACCTTCCTTAAGTTGCTCCTGAGATAAATGTTCCTGTTCAGATAGTGTGATAGGTAATTTAGTTGAACTTAAGAACACGCATTTGCCACAAGTACCGCCACCACCGCAACCTGAAGGAAGGTATACATGTGAACTAGCTAGCCCTTCTAGTACAGTTGAGCGACCAACTGCTGAGATGTCAGTAATAGTATTTTCATTGGAAAACGTCACTGCCACTTTTTGCCTGTTAGTGCCCCAACCTAGCTTCAGTAAACCACTTCGATACTGTTGTATCAGCCAAGTAACACCAGTAATTGAAAGGAATAGCGTTGCAAAAGCAAATGCAATGATCAACCAATGGTTAAATCCTCCAGAATTGCCATAGTCCATAAAGTGAAGCTTCATCATCAGATCTTTCAATCTGAAATCATCATTGGCATGGCGAAGTACTTGACCTGTAATACTATCTAAATAAATAGTTGTATTGTTCTCATCCTCAACGGCAACTTGCCACATAGGATTTTGCTGCCTTACGTGATCAGAAAACGGAGGTTGAGATAACACTGGAGTAGTTAACTTACCCTGTCCTGAGTAGGAGTTTTTTGCCAAAGTTAGTACTTGTTCTTCAGACAAATTAAATGGCTTTCCTGTTACAGCATCAAATAGCTTTGAGTGGCGTTCTTGATAGCTATGCTGCCCCTTATCGAACACAAAATGATAGTAAGGCTGATGTAAAACCCATATAAGGTTTACTTCCTGCGGAGCATTACTAGTAATGTCTTTAATAGGGAATAGGTCAAAGCCTGTAATGCTACCTTCATGATGAGAATGAACTCTAAGTTCATTACCACTGGCTTTACTGTGATCCATCAAATTGAAGTAAAGGCCCGTTCCCAACCAAATAAGCAGTTGTAAACCAACAAATAAAGAAAGCCACTTGTGTATCGTTGTATTTAACTTAAATAGTCGCATCAAATGACTCCCTTTTTATTTGGGGAAAGCACTCGGTAATAAGTCAATACTGCGCCAGTAATTGCTCCCATTAGACCTAGAGTTGCGACCAAGAACAAAAACCAGTTAGATACGTTTTCTCCATCATAGTAATCCATAATGTGGAACCGCCACATCCAATCAAACAATCGCCAGTAATCATGACGCTTGGCAACAAGTGATCCTGTTTGTTGACTTATATAAAATGTCGGTGTGGAGAATTGCTCAAACGTCACTCTCCAAACAGGTAAATGCCTTGGGGACAACTCAGCAGGCAAGTTTGTCGCTGACTTAATCAACCTTACGCTGTCGATTTGATGATTCAGCGCATAATGGTATTGTGCGATTTCTTTAGCCTTGATTTCATCTACAAGTGCCTGAACAGCTCCAGTTTTAGCATCTATTGCTACTTTTCCATTTTCTCCATTAATAAAAGAATACAAAGGACGGCCCATACTTTGAGTAAGTGTAACTTGGCTAGCTTTAGGATAATCCGCAGCTAGCTTTACAATGGAGTAATCCATACTTGCTAAATCTATTTTGGCTTCCTCACTCTTAGCCAAGGTTTCGCCGTGTATATAGTGAATATCCATAGTCACCATATACACGCCTGTAATAGACCAGAAGAGGAATTGTATTCCGACAAATGCCATTAGCCATTTGTGATATTTTCTAGCCGTGCTAAGCATTACTTTTTAGCTCCGCCTTAGAAAGCTCCTTGTTAAAGGCGTTTAATTCTGGCTTTTTAACGATTGAGTAAATTACTGGGAGCACAATTAGAGTTAGCAGGACTGCACTTGTCATCCCACCTACCATTGGTGCAGCAATACGACTCATAATCTCCGAACCTGTTCCTGTACCATATAAAATAGGCATTAGGCCGATAATGATTGTCGCTACTGTCATCATTACAGGACGAACACGTAATCCAGCACCGTGCAATAAGGCATCTTGATATTCATCTTCTGAGATGAGTTCAGCTCGCTCTTCAGCTTTTTCCTTAAGCTCAGCAAGTGCCTGATTGAGATAGACCAACATTATCACACCAATCTCAACCGCTACCCCAGCTAGAGCAATAAAGCCCACGCCAACAGCCACAGAGAAGTTAAACCCTTCCAGATACATCAACCATAAGCCACCAATCATCGCCATCGGCAAGGTAACGATAATGATAGCCACCTCACTAAACGCTCTGAAGTTTAAGTAAAGTAGAATAACAATAATGGCGAGTGTTAAAGGCAATACATAGGTGAGCTTTTCTTTCGCTCTTTCCATATATTCGTATTGCCCAGCCCAAGTAATTGAATAACCTGCTGGTAGTTTTAGATTATTAGCCAAGTGTATTTTTGCACTTTCAACATAAGTACCTACGTCAACACCGTCTATATCGATAAACGTCCAGCCATTTAAACGAGCATTTTCACTCTTAATTCCCGGCGGACCGTTCTCAACTCGAATATCTGCGACATCACCTAGTGCAATGCGTTGACCACTTGGTGTTACAACAGGTAATCGTGATAGCTGCTCAGGAGAGTCTCGATAGTCTTGCGGATAGCGTAAGTTAACAGGGTAACGCTCTTGACCTTCTACCGTTTGGGTAACGTTCATACCACCAATAGCTGTAGAAACCACTTGTTGAACATCTTCGATGTTTAACCCAAAGCGACTTGCCTTATCGCGTGAAATATCAACCTTGATATATCGTCCACCTGCAACTCGCTCTGAGTAAACTGATGCTGTGCCTGTAACTTCGGGTAAAATTTGCTCTATTTGTTGGCCGATTTCCTGAATCACATCAAGCTCTGGTCCGGCGACTTTAATACCCACAGGCGTTTTTATGCCTGTTGCTAACATGTCGATTCGGGTCTTGATTGGCATAACCCAAGCATTCGTCAAGCCCGGAAACTTAACCAACTTATCAAACTCAGCTTTTAACGATTCTGTTGTAACTCCCTCACGCCACTCTTCTTGAGGCTTCAACTGAATGAAGGTTTCAATCATAGTTAACGGTGCAGGGTCAGTTGCAGATTCAGCTCTTCCGATCTTACCAAATACAGTTTCAACTTCAGGCACTGTTTTAATTAGCTTGTCGGTTTGCTGTAGAATCTCTCTTGCCTTACCAATAGAGAGCCCCGGATATGTAGTCGGCATGTACATTAAATCTCCTTCATCTAGAGGAGGAATAAACTCGCTACCAATCTTATCAACAGGCCAAAAACCGACGATAGTCACTAATATTGCTGCTATAATTGTCGATTTTGGAAACTTCATTACTTGCTTTAAAACAGGCATGTAAATAGCAATTAGCAATCGGTTTAACGGATTTTTCTTTTCTGAAACAATTTTGCCTCGAATAAAGTACCCCATTAATACAGGCACCAATGTTATCGCTAAGCCTGCTGATGCAGCCATTGCATATGTTTTTGTGTAAGCAAGAGGAGAGAACATTCTTCCTTCTTGCGCTTCCAAAATAAATACAGGCAAGAATGAGACTGTAATGATGAGCAAACTAAAGAATAATGCAGGACCGACTTCACATGCCGCCTTTGAGACTATTTGCCAACGATTTTCATCTGTTAGCGGTGTCTTTTCCATATGTTTATGCATATTTTCAATCATCACTATTGCGCCATCTGTCATCGCACCAATTGCAATAGCGATACCACCTAATGACATAATATTCGCATTGATACCTTGCATATGCATGATGATAAATGAAGCTAAGATGCCAATAGGTAGAGTGACAAGTGCAACAATCGAAGATCGCAAATGAAACAGAAATGCAACACATACAATCGCGACGACAGCAAGCTCTTCGAGCAATTTACTCCATAGGTTTTCTACCGCCTCTTCTATTAAGCCAGAGCGATCATAAACCGTAACTATTTCAACTCCTTCGGGTAAACCTTTTTTTAACTCTTCTAATTTGGCTTTTACTCCATCAATGGTTTTTTGTGCGTTTTCACCAAAGCGCATAACAACCACACCACCAACAACTTCTCCTTCACCATTAAGTTCAGCGATGCCCCGTCTCATTTGTGGACCTAAGTTAACTTCTGCCACATCGCCAATAGTAAGCGGCGTTCCTTGTTCGTTCACACCGAGAGGGATCAACTCTATATCTGAAATACTTTTGATATAGCCAGTAGCGGTAACCATGTACTCTGCTTCAGCCATTTCAACAACAGAGGCACCTGTTTCTTGGTTACCACGTTTAAGGGCCATTTGAATGTGACTAAGTGGTATACCGTAGGCTCTTAACTTATCGGGATCGACTTGTACTTGATATTGTTTAACCATTCCACCAACGGCAGCAACCTCTGACACTCCGGGGACAGTTTGCAATTCATATTTTAAGAACCAATCTTGAATACTACGCAATTGGCTAATATCCAAGTTGCCCGTTTTATCTACAAGAGAATATAGGTAAACCCAGCCAACACCTGTCGCATCTGGCCCTAGTTGTGGACGCGCACTAGCGGGTAGTGAAGGGGCTACTTGACTTAAATATTCAAGTACTCTGCTCCTTGCCCAATATAAGTCAGTGTCTTCGTCAAAGATGACGTAAACAAATGAGTCACCAAAAAATGAATAGCCACGAACAGTAACAGCGCCGGGAACAGACAACATTGCAGTTGTCAGTGGATAAGTAACCTGATCTTGAACAACTTGCGGTGCCTGACCGGGGTAATTCGTTTTAATTATTACTTGAACGTCAGATAAATCTGGTAGTGCATCAACAGGCGTATTCTTTATTGAAAATAGCCCACCACCAATCAAAATTAAGGTAGCTAAGATAACAAAGAAACGATTGCCAATTGACCATCTAATAATTGATTCAATCATTATTTTTCTCCCACTTAATGATTAGAATGATCAACAGCAGCTTTATTTTCCTTGCCGTGTTGTTCATCTGATTCAAGAGAAATGTCAGTGATAACTAAGTCATCTCTAACCTCAAAAGTGAAAGTGACATTATCACCGACATTGAAATCAACCATTTCTATATTGTCCGCGACGATAAAATCCATCGTCGCAGCAGGTCTATCCCATTTATCTATTGGGCCTCGGCTAATATTTAGAACACGCGTATCAACATTAATAGAATTAATTAGACCTGATACTGTTGCAAAAGATACTTCTTCACTCATATCACCAGGCTCACTCATGATATGAATTCCAGTAATTTCATATCCACCGTCTTCGGTTTTGCTCACTTCAAAGTGCAAAGATTGACCTGACTTTAATGAGTCAATATCGACTTTTTCAGCCACAGTAAAATCCATAACCATTTCAGGCCAATCCCAAGCTTCAGCAGGGCCATGTGAAATATTAACCATGCGGTGCCCTGCCATAACACTATTAACATCCCCTTGCATCCAAACAGAGTTAGGCACTTCATCATGAGTCATTCGTTTAAAGTCAGAGCTTTTACTTGATTCAGAATCAATCAAGAATTGGGCAGATGTCACCACAACGTCATCTTCATTTAAGCCGTCTAATATTTCGATGCTGTCGATATCAACCCGGCCAATAGTCACTTCAATAGATTTAAATTGCCCATCACCTAACGCAAGTACTACTCTGTCCTGTTTACCTGTTCTAATAACGGCTTCTTTAGGCACGAGGATGGTGCTATCAGCTTGATTAGCGTGAATAGAGACTTGTGCAAACATATTTGGTTTTAATTGATAGTCTGTGTTATCAAATTTCAATCTCACTCGGAGTGTGCGTGTTTTACTGTTCAATGTTGGATAAACATAATCAACGACACCAGCCCAGTCCTCACCGGGTAAATAATCCAGTGTCATTGATACAGGAAGTCCTTTTTTAATTAAGGCTGCGTCACGTTCAAACACTTCTGCTTCAACCCAAACTTGATCTAGCTGGACAATGCTTAATAAGGTGTTTCCCGGCTTTACATAAAAACCTTCTCTAACCTTCAAACCATCGACAACACCTGCTTGTGGTGAATAAAAGGTAACTGTTTGCTGAACCTTTCGTGTCTTTTCTAGCTTTTGAACAAAGTCTGCTGAAAGCTGTAACGCTTTTAGGCGATCTTTGGCTGCTGAAATTAAAGAACTATTGTTGCGCTTTAACGCTATTAACAGCTCTTCCTGAGCATTAACTAACTGAGGAGAATATAGTGTATAAAGAGGCTGCCCTTTCTCTACAGGGTTACCTGCTGCTTTGATGTAAAGTTTTTCAATCCAGCCATCAACCCGTGGGTGGATATGAATTAGCGTATCTTCATCATATTGAACATAACCTACCGTTGAGATTTCAGTATGCATATTTTTCAGTTCAACAGGTGCAGTGCGAACCCCAAGGTTATTCACTACATGAGGCGCAATTTTTACTGCTCCGGGGCCAAAGTCATCACCAGATGATTCTTCCTCATACACAGGTATTAAATCCATCCCCATAGGCGACTTACCGGGCTTGTCCCGGCGGTAATTAGAATCCATCGGTGCAACCCAATACAGAGGCTTTTTTTCTCCTGATGTTGCTTCATTACTATTACTGTTTGAGCCAGTAGCTTGATATAAACTCAATGCTCCAACACCAAGTGCTGCCCCAATGATGATGGCAATAATTGTTTTTGTATTCGTTGACATTATTTTTCTCCAAATTGCTGACTGGATAAGTGCTGATTAGTTTTGTGTGAAGTTTGCATCGACTTATGTTCAGCATTTGAGTTAGATTGAGAATGCGCAAAGAAATAGTTGATACGAGCAACTGTTTTAAGTGCGTCAACATCAATTCTTAAGGCTGATATTCTGGCATTTAATTCGGCAATTCTTGCTCGAACAACTTCGGCAAAATCGCCATCATCATTTGTGTAGGCTGTCAATGACGCTTCTGCTTGGTCATGAGTTTGTTTAAGGAGTTGTTCTTTATAGATAGATTGTCTATCTGATAAGCGTTTAAGCTGTCTTTGTTCTTTTTCTAAAACACTGATCATTTGCTTTGTCAGTAATAGTTTCTCGGTTTTAATAGTCTCTGAATCTGCAATAGAAGCTGCAACTTGCTTATCTTGTCTGTTTTCGGTAAACAAGGGTAAATCAAACGTTACCCCAACAGAAAATAAATCAGCTCGGCTATCACCAGAGGGCATATTGTCGCGATAGGCATAACTAGCATTAACACCCCATTGCGGCTCATATTGCTGTTTAGCTAATTCAACACCTTTTTCTGAAGCTTTGCGTTTTATATCAATTACAAGTATGGCTGGGTGATTCGAAAGCTCCTGAGCCAATAGATTTCTTGAGTAATTAGATGCTTTTAGGACTGTTGGATTATTCAGAGTAATTGCAGGTAACTTTTTAGAAACCCTAAACTCTAATGGTTGCGCGTCAAAGTTGAATGATTCATTCAAACGATCCGCATCGTAAATATGAAGCCACTCATTGAGACGAGCGATTGTCGTTTCTAGTTTCTGCTTTTGCGAAGTTAATCTGTCATCTAACTGCACGATTTCCAACTGAGCACGAATAACATCTTGCTGTCTAGTTTTACCAACAACGTTTGAATAGCTAGCTTTAGCCACTTCCGCCATCTGCTCAAAGAGAGACCAATCATCTTCAATCAATTTAATAGTTTGTTGGGCTAAGTAAGCATCTAACCAAAGTTGTGACACTTGGCTTTTCAACTTAGCTTTACGATCCTCTCGTAACAGTGGAAATTTCGTGGACTCAATTTGTAACTGGTCTTTCTTGATCTCTAGACTGTCGCCTCTCGGAAACATTTGAGAGACGCCAACCTTTAGCTGAGTCATTCCTTCCTGATCTAAATCCCAAGTATCTGTTGGTAAATTCATTATCCCTAGCGATACTTTCGGATCAGGCAAAGTACCTGAAGCAATACTTCTATTTTCAACTGCACTTTGTTTCAATCGGCTACCATGAAGCCAAGGATCATTTTGCTGAGCTAAGGTGATAGCTTGTTCAAGCGACACTACTTTCTCAGCTTGAGCTGAGAATACAGATAAGCCGAGTATTAATGCAGTTGAAAGTGAAGTAAGGTTTGAAGAGTTCAATTTCATTAGAATTGCTCCTCGTATGTTTTAACTTTTGCATAGACTTTGCTCGTTCCATCTTTAAATAGAATTAACACGTTGTATGGCATAAAGCGGTCATCGACTTCCATACCCGGAGAGCCAACTGGCATTGCTGGAACTGAAAGCCCAATCGCATTGGGATGTTCTTCTGATAAGAACTGCTGAATAAATTTAGCAGGTATATGACCTTCAAAGGCAAATCCATTTCTACTCACTGCCGTGTGGCATGAACGGTAATTAGGTTTGATACCATACTTAGTTTTGATGTTGCCGATGTTTCGGAAATCTTTGGAATGCGCAACGATCCCTTTGTCTTCAATATGAGTTATCCATTTTTTACAACACCCACAAGTAGGGGTTTTATAAACGATTAACTCCAAAGGTGTTACGTCGTTATTGTGTGCATGGTTATGTTCGTTGGCGTTTGCAAACGCAGGTGAAAGCAGCATTACTACTGCTATTTTTAAATACTTATTGATCATTTTTGCCCCCCAGACATCGCTGGAAAATATCTATAGCGCTACGACGCTATATTGACTAACAGAAAAATTAATTACATGTGCGAGAAATTTGGACGCACTAATCCTGTATTAGGCAAAAATTGGTGGACGATAAAGGGAAGTGGAAATTGAATGAGGTTGTTTAGATTGCAGAGCAGCTACAGATTCACTGAATATTTGAATATCTGTCGAATCAATACTGGAATTTAGGACTGTCGTAGATGAGCAAGCATTTGTAGGACAAACACAAACACCACAACAATCTTCTGATTGACCGTTACTGCTTTTATTCATATCACCATGCTCCATTCCTTCATGATGACTCATCTTGGAATGTTCCATGTTCATGTGTGATTCATGAGAACCTAATGACATTTCGCAAGACATAGCAGAATACGCAAATGCTTGCCCTACAAAGGCAACCAGCATAAGCGTTATTACTAAGACTTTTGAAAATGCTTTAGACATAAAATTCTCATAAAAATATACATGTCTATGCTAATACAAATTTTCGAATAAGTAAATTGATGTCATGTAAACATTTATGAATATTTGACTAACGTCAATTTTTTCAAAGAGGTAAGTGACAAATAATAATCTCATCAGACTTCTTATCTTCGCTATTCAATGGCTTTTATTTTGAGACTTAAGTTGCTCTCTCATTTCTAAAACTCGATCTGCCGAATAAGCTCCTGCTCTCATAACAACCAGTTCAACAAATGAAATATCAATTAACTTATGGTCAGCATCAATCACATAACAACTCCCACTATGTGTGTATATTTCTAACTTATCCTCATCAGCAGATTTGCTAACAATCTTTGAAGTCACGATTTGCTGAAATGGCCGAAACCTGAATGTTTCATCTTCAATAACCCCCCCTGATAAAAACTCGCCAAGAAATATTTTTTCAAATTCTTTATAGTCGTAAACAGATACTATGTAGGCATCCTTTAAATATATTCTATCCAACGTATTCCCGTACTAATAACTAGCCGGGAACATATCTCGCAGCTCTAATAACTCATTAGGAGAATACATACACTCATGCATTAAATTAAACTCAAATGCATTTACATCAAACTCTTTAGATTCAGCATCTAAGATATAAAAGTCAACACCAAAGCACTTACTTTCTAGACCATTGATTTCCAAAACCTTTATCGTGAATAAAGCATCTCCTTCTTTACCATTTTCATTTTCGTCAGCAAATGTGCCGTAAAGCACCCGTTCAACTTTTTCCTCTGTATCAGATTGAATTGAGATAAGTTTTGCGTTGGTTAGTTTTACTCTAGGTCTCATGCTTGAACTCCTTTCATATCTTCTACAGAAAAAGGACGAAAAAAACTTAGATATTTAACCCCATCAACTTTAAGCAAATTGTTGTCAGCATCAAAATGTGACAGAACACTAGATTGATACAACGAAATGTATTTTTCATAATCGATTGTGTTAAAAAAGTTGGTATCAACGCGCCTCGCATAAAAAACAAGATCTTGCTGTTCGATACGAACAATGAACTTCTGATCGCCATCTAGATTTTTGACTCGTAGACATAAATCAGGTTTGTGCCAATCAGATACAAAGGAAGGAATCAATGGGAAGCCATATACCAAATAGCGCATACCTTCGATTTTGAAGGTTGTTGGATTGAACTGAGCCTTATTTACTTTGCCGCTACTGAATAATTCAAGTGTCAACACCAGCCAGTGCACATGCTTAGAAAATGTATTTCCTTCAGAAATACAGCCTTCAAACTCACCATTATGGTTTACATGATTGATGTACATGTATTTTCTAATGTCATCCAAGGAAAGCTTTTCAAACGGAAACTTGCAAGCGATTAGCCTGAAATAACAACCATGAACTTTTAAATCTGCATATTGAACTATCAACGGATCATCAAAGGCATCAAAGTATGGTCGCCACTCTAAGCGGAAGTCTGCACCTGTATTTACAATAAACTTGGCATTTTCAGGCAACCCTAAAACTTGGTATATCACTGAAACTAACTCTAATGTTTCGATATCTACCAGCATCAGGCTTTCAATACGGTTTGCCATTGACTCAATTTCTTTATGAAGCGATTCAATAATTTCTTGATCATCGTATTCGTTGATCATTAAATATTTCAGGGAATCGTGCTTTAGAATTGAGTCCAGCTTTTTCTTTTCAAATACTTCAGAGAGATATTTATGGGTATCAGAAAAATGAGGGCAGTTATAAACACCTCTAGCCCACAGGCCTTGGGCGTAAAGATCAGGAAACTCTAATAACTCAGCAAACTCTTTTGCTTGTTTATTGAGCTTATTCTTTAATTGATAAAGTGAGATCACTTAGTTCTCCAAACAACTTTCCAATAAACAATGGCCTACCAACACATTGCTTTATTTATTGTTCAAATAACCAAATTTTTACGGATGCTCCGCTTCACTGTTCACGTTTTTCAAGGCGAAAAACATGTGTAGGCGTAGGCTGTCCGCACAACCTTTCACTCATAATATCGCTAAATTTTTAAATGGCAACTTACGGATTTGTACAAAATCAGTCAGAAATTTTGGCTTTGAACTCATCAAAGCTAAGTCCGAAAAGGGATATGACTAATTCTTCATTTATATTGGAACCGGGAAATTTTTTTTCAAAATTTCCAATGATGCTATCTAGGTGGCTAGCTAATATTTTTACTAAAAATATTTCCGAGTTTGGTGAGAGAGCAGACAGTGCTATCAATGGGTTGTCAAAGGATTCAGCTTTTATTTTTACTAGTAAATCGCTGTAACTGTTACAGTCATACAGACAAATAGCTAGGGCTTCTTGGGCTTGTCCAAGGGGAATAGTTAATAATTTAGATAATCGTTTTGCCTGCCTTTTTATATTTACTAGCAGGTCTTCTTTATTAAAAGACATCAATACACCAAAAAACGGCAACGCTAGGCCACGCACCTATGTCACTCAGTTTTTGTGAATATTTAATCTTTTAGTTCAGAGTAAATCCATTTCGTCCTGTTTTCGTGGGAACGGGCTTCTCTGAAAAGCCACTGCAAAAAGCAGTGGCTATTGTCGCAATATTATAAGGAAATGTGAATTGTAGTTTGATGCCTACATGTTCTTTTCAGTGAATTCAGCCAAGCTACTACGCTCTACTTCATCAAATATCAATACTGAGCCTTTTTCATAGTTTCTATACACGTTAACAGCCGCGCTAGCACCTGAAGATGCGGGTGTGACAAACTTATCATCAATCTGGGCTAAGTTGCCCAACACGATTGTGCGACAATTTTTGCCACCACGGCTTAACATGCCCTTAATTTGCGCTCTAGTCATGTTTTGAGCTTCATCAATGATTAAAACAGCATCGTCTATTGAACGACCTCGGAAGTAAGCCATACTAGTAAATTCTATATTGGCTTTTTCGATCACATGCTCAACAGTTGCACTAATATTACCTTCATTGTTATCACCTGAATGCATTGATATAAGCGCATCTGTTATACCTGCTAATAACGGCATTGATTTCTCTGTCAGGTCACCGGGTAAAAACCCCGGATCATCGTCCATAAAGTCTCTGGAGCGCACCACAACGATTTTTTTGTACTTTTTTAACTCCAATACTTGATGCAGCGCCGAAGCAACTGCTAAAAAAGTTTTTCCGGAGCCAGCAGGGCCAAGGATGATATTTAAGTCATAATATGGATCTGTTAATTGGCTTAAAGCTACTGCCTGACGCTGATTTTTAGGCAAAATGCCCCATACTTTTTCTTGTTTACGAGGCAATAACTTTGTGAATACCTCAGTATCTGTTACTTCTGAAATTCGCCCAATGTGTCCAGCTTCATCGTACCAATACATGTTTGGCTGAACTTCATCATTAAATAGACTTATTGGGAAAGTATAAACTTCTCCTGAAACCTTGAAGTCTTTGTCTGATTTAATTCGATCAAAAAGATCTCCTTTAAAGGCTTGTACCCCTGTGTATAAAAGATCAATATCTGATATTTGATTATCTACGGCAACGTCTTCTGCCATGACCCCTACGGTTCGAGCTTTCAAGCGCATATTAATGTCACGGCTAACAATTACTACGTCTTTATCTAAGTCCTTCTGAAGATACAGTGCATAGTTAATTATTCTATTGTCAGCGTCACTTCCAATACCGTGCTTTAACTCTTTAGCCATATCGAGCTGGGTATCAATTCCAATAAACAGTTTTCCTCGTTTAGCTGTTTCAGTAGAAGGCAGTGGAATACCAGCTTCCATCTCTTCTGCACTGTGCCCATTTATTATATCTTCAAGCATACGAATACATACACGAGCATCAGCACTAACCGATTTGTTAGTTCTTTCTTTTAAGTTATCTAATTCTTCTAGAACTGTTAGACAGATGTAAATATCATCTTGATATGACAGGATACTTTTTGGATCATGAACCAACGCAGACGTGTCAAGAACACGAGGGTTTCGGTTTTCAACAGAGCTTTTCATGACGCAGCCCTCCAAAAGTTTGCATCGTTGCTAGAATGCGTGTTGTACTTACATCCCAAATAACAAATACTCTGTAAAGATTGGCTATTGTGGGAATGCTTAAAGTCGTTACAAAAATCCATGTTTAGAGAAATTCTTTTTACTTTTTCTACAGGCCAATAAAAACAAGGGGGTAAAAACTTTAAAATCTTTCCAATTCGGGGTTGTAAAATCACCACCGCATTTTGAATACTGCGTCCGCGCATAAAGTTCACCGACTTAAACTGAATGTTGGCTTTTTCCATAATGTAATTACGGCTCGAAATTGGGTTTTCATCACCTTTATGCAGCACTTCTAAGGTATCGGTTATGGCAGCCAACCAAGGCGCCATTTTTTCTTCCTCGGTACCAGGCAAAAAGCCAATTGATTCTGCAATTTCAGGGGTATTACGGGTTACAATGACTTTGTCGTAAATACCTTTTTCAATCACCATCTCTAGCGCACACGCAAGTGCCAGTAAAGTTTTACCACATCCCGCTGGACCGGTTAAAATAACAAGCTCAATAGACGTGTCGAGCAAGGCATCAAGAGCCATTGCTTGGTAAATATTTTTTGGTTTTATTCCCCATGCACTTTGATGCATCAATCGCTCTGCACCAATATCTTTAATGGTAATATGCTCACCATCATACGATTTAACTCTAGCGGCAAACTGATCGCCATCATCAAGTAAATATTCATTACAAAACACATCAGGAATTAAATCTTTAGGGATATGATGAACTGTTTCACGTCCGTGTTGCTCAGTATTACACTCGCCAACATGCTGCCAAAAATCGCCCTCAATTTTTTTATAACCACTGGTGAGTAAATCAATATCGTCAATTAACTGATCAGTACGATAGTCTTCAACATATTTAAGCCCCGCCCCTTTGGCTTTTAAGCGCATGTTAATATCTTTAGTTACTAATATGACTTTTTTATCGCTGTGCTGGTTTTGTAAATGCACCGCACAATTAATAATACGGTGGTCGTTTTCATTGCCCGGCAAACCAGAAATAGAATCGGCAAATAAATGGTCGTTTACAATAATTAAGCTGCCTGTCGATCCGCCTTGTTTATTCCTTGGCAGCGCCACACCTTGTAACATTTGTTCAGGAGTTGCCTGACTCAACACCCCATCAAGGCCACGAATAGCCACTCGCGCATCGCGGCTCACATCGTGTTTTCTATCTTTTATATGATCAAGTTCTTCCAATACGGTCATTGGGATAACCACTTGGTGCTCTTGGAATGACAAATACGCGAGGGGTTCGTGAAGTAATACATTGGTATCTAGCACATACATTTTACTATCAAAATTTGAAGCTTTTCCCATAGTACTTTCCTTACGTTTTATGATTTTTATGCTATACCCAATAAACTAATCAGTGGTTACTAATAAACTTGATTAATTACTTAGGTATATTTTGAGTTTAGTCTATTTGTCATAAAAGTCTGTTTTATGACAAATATCATTTAGTTTGAATTTTCCACAAAATCGACGCACTAATGAGCGCTTAGGGTTGGTAATAATTCATACTTATAAAGTTAATTAAAAGTCAGGCAAATAGCGCCTTGCAGTGGTGTTATCTAACAGGTAACATAGCTGCCTTTTTCTTCATAGACGAGACATACATGAATTTTTCCTTAGGTCAGCGTTGGATAAGTGACACAGAGTCAGATTTAGGATTAGGCACCGTTGTTGCCATTGATGGCCGCCAGGTCAGCATTTTATTTCCTGCCAGTGGTGAAAACCGTGTTTATTCTTCTGCAGAAGCTCCGGTAACCCGCGTAGCATTTAATCCTGGTGATGTGATCCGAAGCGTTGAGGAGTGGGAATTACAAGTTGAGTCAATTGAAGTACAAGGCGAATTACTGTGCTATCACGGTGAACGTGTTGATAACGGTGAAAAAGCACAATTAAAAGAAACTTTTTTAGATCACTTTATCAAGTTCAATAAACCGCAAGACCGCTTATTTGCAGGCCAAGTGGACCGTTTTGATCGGTATACTTTGCGCTATCAAACTTGGTTACATCAGTTTGAACGTCAGCAGTCACCTATTAAAGGTTTAATTGGCCAACGTGCCAACCTTATTCCGCATCAGCTTTATATTGCCCAAGAAGTCGGTAAACGCTTTGCGCCACGGGTATTACTGTCTGATGAAGTAGGCTTAGGTAAAACCATCGAAGCGGGCATGATTTTACATCAACAAATTATCACCGGTCGTGCCAGCCGTGTACTTATTGTTGTGCCTGAGAACTTACAACACCAATGGTTAGTAGAAATGCTACGCCGTTTTAATTTACGTTTTTCAATTTTTGATGAAGAACGCTGCGACGAAGCGTTTGCTGATTCACCCAATGTATTTGATACCGAGCAACTGGTGCTTACTAGCCTTGAGTTTTTAACCAAGAAAAAACGCTGGTTTGAACAAGCTACTTTGGCCGACTGGGATTTATTAGTAATCGATGAAGCGCATCATTTAAGCATTAACAACAATAAACCCAGTGCCGAATACCAACGTATGGCTGAGCTGAGCCAAGATATTCCAGGGCTAATTCTTCTTACCGCTACGCCAGACCAACTGGGTCATCGTAGTCATTTTGCTCGTTTACAACTGCTCGATCCAGATCGTTTTTACGACTATGACGTATTTAAAGAAGAAGAAGCAAACTACAAAGACGTTGCCGAAGCTGCTAATCAGTTATTACAAGAACAAGCACTGGATGACAGCGCAAAAGCCACATTAATTGAGCTATTAAAAGAAACAGATATCACCGATATCCTTGAAAAAGCCCAACAAGGCGACCTTGCTGCACGCAAAGAAATACTCACTATGTTATTAGATCGCCATGGCACTGGGCGCATATTATTTAGAAATAGCCGCAGTGGCATTGATGGCTACCCTAGCCGTAAATTACATGCCTACCCAATGGCATTACCTAAGCAATACAAAACAGCAATGACCGTACTGGGTAATATGAGTGGCATTCAAAATGCCGAGCTCAGTGCGCAACGTGCACTTTTCCCTGAAAAAATATTTCAAGAATTTGAAGGTGAAAGCGCAAGTTGGGGATTATTTGACCCTCGCGTAGATTGGTTAATTGAAACGCTAAAAACACTCAAGCGTGAAAAAGTACTGCTTATTTGTGCTAAAGCCGAAACAGCGATTAGCCTTGAGCAAATATTACGTGAACGCGAAGCAATTAAAGCGTCTGTGTTCCATGAAGGTATGTCGATTATTGAACGTGACCGCGCTGCGGCATTCTTTGCCGATGAATACGATAACGCACAAATATTACTGTGTTCAGAAATTGGTTCAGAAGGTCGTAACTTTCAGTTCTCACATCACTTAGTGTTATTTGATTTACCACTCAACCCCGATTTACTTGAGCAACGTATTGGTCGATTAGACCGTATAGGGCAAACACAAGATGTGAACATTCACGTGCCTTATTTTGAAAACACGGCACAAGAAGTACTACTGCGTTGGTATAACGAAGGCTTAGATGCATTTGAAAGCACTTCAACCACTGGGCAGTTGCTGTATAAAGAGTTTAGCGAAGATTTACTTGAGTACATTGCAGCTCATAATTGTGATGAAGATGAGCTAGATCCACTCCTTGAGCAAGTAGCACAAAAGAATGCAATATTACGTAAGCAAATGGAAAGTGGTCGAGATCGCTTACTAGAGCTACATTCATCGGGACAAGGTGCTGCTGACTCACTTGTAGCTGACATTGAAAAGCTCGATAACCAGTTTGAACTGCCAAGCTACATGATCAACGTGTTCGACACCTTTGGTGTAAGCCAAGAAGATAAAGGTGAAAACACCATTATTTTAAAGCCCACTGAGCACATGTTAAACGCTTCGTTCCCATCGCTAAAAGACGATGGTATGACAGTAACCTTTGACCGTGATACCGCGCTTTCTCAGGAAGATGTGCACTTTATTAGTTGGGATCACCCTATGGTGCAAGGCACTATGGATATGATTTGTGATGATGATTTTGGTAGTTCATCGGTGGCGTTACTTAAAAACAAAAAGTTACCACCAGGCACCTTTTTTGTTGAGCTAATATTTGTTGCCGAAGCCATGGCACCAAAAGTACTGCAAGTGGGTCGCTTTTTACCCCCTACGCCAATTCGTATTTTACTCGATAAGAGCAGTAATAACTTAGGTGAAAATGTTGGTTTTGATGGCTTTAATCAGCAACTATCTGCGGTAGGTCGTCAAACGGCGAGTAAATTAGCTGGTGCATTGCAAAGTGCGGTTCATCCAATGATCAATACCGCAAAAGACATGGCGCAACAAAAGCTGGATGTTATCCGTGCCGAGTCATTAGCAAAAATGCAAACATCGTTAAGCGAAGAACAACAGCGATTAGTTGCACTGAAGCAAATTAATCCAAACATTCGCCAAGAGGAAATTACCTTTTACGATAAACAACGCAATGAGCTAACCGCACATATTGAAAAAGCGCAGTTAAAACTCGATGCGATTCGTTTGATTGTGGTTTCGCACTAAGGGATCTAGCTGTTAGCTATAAGCTGTCAGTCGTTAGTTAAAGAGCAACTAACGTGTGCATCGAAAAAAGCGCGATATTTATATCGCGCTTTTATTTTTATATCAATAAGGTACATCTAAATTTCAAATACTAAGCTTATAGTATTTAATTTTATCAATTACTCATTAGTACTTATTTAATTACAGCCACTCATCAGTATCTTGGCCGCCTAAAATAGCCATTATTTCAACATCCGTTGCTGAAATTCTGTAATAAATACTGTCTGAGCCACAAACGGCACGCCGATAACCTGTACGAATATGTTCAACTGATTGATAGGAATAAGGATTTTCAGCTAGCTTTTCAAACATAGAAAAGAAACTGTAAAAGTAAATATCTGCTTGCTGTTGTGAAAATGCTTTGCAACCATATTGATAAATACGACGTAAGTCTTCTTTGGCATCGTTTGAAAGTTTAAATGTGCGCACTACTTAATGCTTGCTTTAAATTCTGCTAACATTTCATCGGCAGATTGAGCACTAAAACCGCTTTTTTCTGCGTTAGCAAGCTTACTATTTATAGCTTCAGCCCTTCTTGCACGTCGAATTAAATCATTCACCAATTCACTTTTATTAGCATAATCACCGATGTTCTCAACGTGATTACGTAGCCATAAATCATTTTTTTCAGTAAGTGAAATACTTTGTCTTGCCATAATGAATTTCCAAAACGTTAATCTGGTGTAATTTTACACCAGATTAAAAAATACGCAATTAAACTTTTACCTTTTCCCTTGAGCCTAAGACCTCACTCCACTAAAATAGCGCACTTCAAAATCACTGAGGTCTGCCGTGTTAGTTAACTACAATCCCCCTATGAGCCCGTATTTAACTATACTGTTTCAAGATGATGATTTACTTATTGTAAATAAGCCTAGCGAGTTACTCACCGTCCCAGGTAAAGACCCAAAACATGCCGATAGTTTAATCAATCGCGTCAATCGTGTTTTTCCTAGTGCTAAAATTGTTCACCGTTTAGATATGGCTACCTCTGGCATACTTTGCTTAGCAATGAACAAAGCTGCTCATCGGCATTTAAGTATGCAATTTCAAGAACGCGAAACAGCAAAACGTTATATTGCACGTGTTTACGGGCAACTTGAAACTGAAACAGGCTCTGTTGATTTACCGCTTATTTGTGATTGGCCGAATCGTCCTAAGCAAATGGTTGATCATGACAATGGCAAACCTTCGCTCACTCATTTTAAAGTCCTTGAACGTGAAGCACAGGCAACCCGTGTAGAGCTTATTCCTATTACAGGGCGCTCACATCAGCTGCGCGTGCACATGTTAAGCTTAGGCCACCCTATTTTAGGCGATCGTTTATATGCTCACAAAGACGCACTTGCTGCGGCACCTCGCCTACAGCTACATGCACAAATGCTACAACTCAAACACCCTGTAACGGAGCAAGTACTTACTTTTGAAGCTGAGAGCGAGTTTTAACAAGGATTAATCTTTTAGCTATTTACTGTAAATAGCTAAACTTTAAGAGTGCTTCGCCGATACATAAATAAGATTTAAATTAAAAGCTTATTTATGTTTATTACGCAGATGTTTAAAGCCATTATTACTACTCTTGTGCTTGGCTGTACGTTAATCAGTTTTCAAGCGCTTAGTGCTGAGTATATCGCTCCCCCTCCTTTTTCAAAAAATATTGATGCGGATATCTCTCGCCTAGCCCAAAGTGATGAAGTAAAGCCTATTTTAGCTGGTGATACTGAGTTTTTAACTTTATACAGTGAATATATGAGTGCGGACTTTAGAGGTGTTGTAATACTTATTCCTGACTGGCAATCAACGCCAACAAACAATGCAGGCATGAATTTCTTACGTAAAGAGCTGAATAACTACGGGTATACCTCTTATGCAATGACAGTTCCTGATATTGATTGGCAAGCAGCTCAAGATGATGCAGCAAAAACGACCAATAATTCCGTGGGCACAAATAATAAAACAGCCAACGCAAATACTAAGCCAAACACCAGTACACAAAAACAGCCCCATCATGCCGACTATGTTGAGCAAGTAAATACTGAGGTGGTAGACAATTACAAGTTAAAACTACTCGCTCGCTACGACGCTTTATACCAACAAGCTGCGATGGAGTCTGAGAATATTGTTGTTATTGCACAAGGCACCAGTGCTGGGGTGTTATTGGAGCATTACGCTGAGTTTTCAGACTCAAAAATAAACGCCTTCATTAGTTTAAGTAGTTACCTTCCTAATACAAAACGCAATGCAAAGTTAAGCCAAATAACATCTTTGGTTACCCCTGCTTTGTTAGATATTTATTTTGCTACAGACAGTAATGATATTTTAATGAATCTTAAAAAACGCCAACGTTGGGTTAATCGAAATGCAAAGTTTGATTACCGCCAGCGCCAGCTGTTTGGATTACGCGATGCGCCGCAGCAACATGCACGGCTAAGCAAAGAAATAGACGGTTTTTTACGCCGCCTTTTTTAAATACTCGTAAGCGGCTTGAATATCTTGGCTTTTTTTAACCGCGACTTCCATCATATGCTTAGGTAAACCTTGCGATACGAGCTTATCAGGATGGTGCTGAGCCATAAGCTTTCGGTAGGCTACTTTAATATCACGTTGCGACGCGTCTTTATTTAACCCTAATAAGGCCAATGCCTGCGAACGGTTCATATCATTACTTGGTGGTACATGATGTCCTGAACCTTCGCGGTAGCTGCTACTTTGACTTTGCTGCTGTTTAAAACGCTGTTGTTGCTGCCTAAAGTTAAACTCTGCTTGATAACGTTTTAATACAAAGGCAAAGTGTGCTTTAGACACACCTAGCTGCTTACTAACTTCTTGCAGTAATTGCTTTTCTTGTGCAGCAAGTACCCCGTCAGAAAACGCCATTTGAATTTGAATTTCTAAAAATAACTGCAGTAAATCATAACGTTTAGCAAAACGTTCTTTAAAATCATAAACCGTATCTTTGAGTGAAAAGTCGCTATCTTTACCCGATTGAAATGCCTGCTGCGCTTCACGGCGCTCTTCGCCTTTTAAGCCCATTTCATCCATAAACAGCGTCGCTGCTTTAATGTGGGTTTCGCTAACACGGCCATTCGACTTGGCAATATGCCCCATTACCGCAAAGCAACTCGAAAAAAACAACGCTTGGCGTTCGTTAACATCATCGCCTTTAAAAAGGTTAGAGAAGCCGCCAGCTTTATCAAAGTCTTTTTTTAGGCTTTTATCAAACATATGGCCTAGGTATAAGCCTAAAATGGCACCAAATATTTTGCCAAACATAAAACCAAAACAGAAACCGAGAATTTTTCCCCACATTTTAAAACTTACCTCTAGTGTTTTATATTTAGCTTATGGTGCTAATTGTTGGTTAAGAGCCGATAAACGCTCTGGTGTGCCTATATCGTCCCATTGGCCAATATAGAGTTCAGTGGAGACTAAATGTTCATTTAATTTTTCACGTAGTAAAGGGCCTAATGGCCGAATGCCTGGGGCTAGCCCCTCAAAAAAGTCAGCTTGATAACGCCCTATCCCTGAAAAAGTATATCGCTGGCTATTTGTCGGTAAGTGGCTCAGTGCAAAATCGCCATCAGGATTATGCGCAGGGTTTTCAACCAATACAATGTGCGCCTCTTTAGGCTGTAAATGTAGCTGCATTAATGCACTAATATCGTAGTCGCTGTAAACATCCCCATTAATAACAATAAATGACTCACCTAATAAAGGAAGTGCTTGAATAATACCGCCTGCAGTTTCAAGCCCGCCAGTTACTTCCTGGCTATAGGTTATAGTCACGCCCCACGCGCGCCCATCAGCAAAATAGGTTTTTATTTTATCTCCTTGCCACGCAAGGTTAATTATTATTTGAGTAATACCTGCAGCCTTTAGGCGCATAATATGATGCTCAATCAGTGGTTTTCCCGCTACACATAACATAGGCTTAGGTAACTCTGCGGTGAGCGGCATCATACGTTTACCGCGCCCAGCGGCTAATATCATCGCCTTCATGGTTGTTCCTCTTTTAACCGCTGTTGCACCTTTGGCACCACGCTAGTTTTTATCAAAGCCGATAAGTCGCTAAGCTCAGGATATTGTGCCGCCACCTCTATTACGTATTCAAGTGTAGGGAGTATATTTGCTAAGTAACCTTGTTTACCATCACGCAAATATAAACGACAAAAAATACCCGCCGCTTTTAAATGGCGTTGCAAACCCGTTAAATCAAACCAATATTTAAATTCTGCAAATGACTCGTTAGTTATTAAACCTTGGCGTTTAAATTCGTCGTAACCAAACTCAAGTAAGTGAGCAAGCTCGTCTTTAGGCAATTTAAAGTAGCAGTCTCTTAAAAGCGAGACCAAGTCATAACATAATGGGCCTTGTACCGCGTCTTGATAATCAATAATCGCCCATTGCTGCTCGCAGCGCATAATATTACGACTGTGATAATCCCGGTGCATTGTGACTGTAGGTTGCTCAAGCAGTGTATTTATTAGCAGCGCAGTGCTTGTTTGCCAAGTCTGTTGCTGCTCAGCGCTGAGCTCTGCGCTAATAAAATCATTAACCAGCCAATTTTTAAAAATATCCAACTCTAATGCAATAAAGTCACGGTCATACGGATTCATTGACGGCGCGGCTGGAGTTTTTGCCCACTTGGCACTTAAACTGATCAGTTGCTGGTAATATTCGCTGCGATTGGCATCATCAAGCAAGTCAGCTAAATGGGTGCTACCTAAATCACTTAGAATAAAAAAACCTTGCTGCTCGTCACTATGAATAATGGATGGTAATAAAAACCCCTGCTCAGAAAACACCTTGTTTAATGCAATATAAGGGACGTTGTTAACTTTTTTTGGATCGGAGTCCATCACAATAAAGTTTTTATTTTCAGCGTTTAACCTATAATAACGGCGAAAACTGGCATCTGCGGTTATTGCATTAAGCGCATAGGATTGCTCACCAAAGTGAGTATTAATAAACTGTTGTAAACTCTCAAAGCGTGTCATTTTATAAGCTATCTATTTTTCACTAATTACTTTGCCATTGTTTTCCTTTATTATGTATAGCTTGTAACTAATCACAGAGCATAAAGGTCGATAAATGAGCAAAACCTGGGGCATTTTGATGCTAAGCGTACTGAGCGCACCATCGCTTGCCGAAACTGAACTGACACACAATTTTTGTGGCACTTCAATGCAAACCAGAGCTTGGCAACCGCTTGCTGGCCTTGAGCTTGGAACGGTTGATATCAGCGCTGATGACGTTGAGCTTTTAGGCACACAAAGCGCTGAATTTACTGGCAATGTTGATATTAACACCGTTAACATGAGTTTGTCCGCACAATCAGCACTGATTGATAAACAACGTGGCCTGCTTAATGCCACTGGCCCAATTACCTATCGCGATTATGTAAGCCACGTACAAAGTTCGGGCTTAAATGCCGATTTAAACAACTCAGCATTTAGTTTATTAGGCGCACAATACAGCCTAACACAACAGCAAGGCAAAGGCGGCGCGGAAAAGCTCACCATCGATAAGTCTGGCTTAATGCTGATGAATGCAAGCTTTACTGCGTGCCCAGGTAATACGCCTGTGTGGGCTATTGAAGCCGACGAAATTAATTTATCACGAGAAGAAGGCTGGGGTGAAACCTACAATGCGGTGCTACGTATTTTAGACACGCCAGTACTCTATTTACCTTATTTTACTTTCCCACTCGATGAGCGCCGTAAGTCAGGCTTATTAACGCCCAGCTTTTCAAGTTCAGATCGTTATGGGTTAGAAACGATTACGCCTTATTATTGGAATATTGCTCCAAACTATGATGCAACCATTACCCCGCGTTATATGTCACGTAAGGGGCTACAATTACAAACTGAATTTAGATATTTAACCCCAGAGCACCAAGGTTTAGTGGCTGTAGAATATTTAAATCAAGATGACTCAGAGCCTGAGCTTAACGAGCGTTTTTTGTTTCATTGGCAACAAAAAAGTTATATTGGTGAAGACTGGCGAGCCAGTATTGATATTACCAATGTTAGTGATGACAACTACCTAACTGATTTAAACTCCGCTTATGTCAGTAAAACCGATACGCAGCTTTATCGTACCGGCTCGCTAACCCATATGGGCGAAATGTGGCGTACTGATATAAAAGTGCAAAACTTTGAAGTACTCGGTGACCACTTAGAATCATACACGGCGTTACCACAAATTAGCTTTACCCAAACCACCCCTTGGAAAATTGATTATTTCGATTTTAGTGTTTCAGGCGAGCTGAGCCATTTTACTAACAGCTCTGCGGTAATTGACCAAGCCACTCGTGTGCATATAGAGCCTAAAGCACGCTTTGATTACAAAGAGTATGCCTGGTCGTTTTTATCTGAAGTGAGCTTATTGCAAACTAACTATAAACAAGACGGTGATTTACAGGGTACACAGTATAGCGATAATGTTTCGCGTACTTTGCCAAAAGTGCGCTTATATTCTCAGCTTAACTTTGAGCGCGACACCTCAATTTTTATCGACGATGGTATTCAAACTCTAGAGCCACAAATTCAGTATTTATATACGCCTAATAAAGATCAGTCTGAAATTGGCTTATACGATACCACCAAGTTACAAGATGACTTTTTTGGTTTATTCAGGGATGCGCGTTTTTCAAGTGTTGACCGAATTGCCGCAGCTAATCAATTTACGCTCGGGGCTACAACGCGTTTATTTGATAAGAAAAATGAAGAAGTATTTAACTTCAGCGCAGGCCAAATATTTTATTTAAGTGATTCAGCCAAGCCTACAGAGCAAGGGCTTAATAGCGATAGTAACTACAATGCCTTGTTTGCAGCGCAAACCATGTTACATTGGCACCGCCGCTGGTATTTATCGGGTGGTATTCAGTACGACACCGATGGCAAGCAAATTATCCAGTCAAATTTAACCTTAGACTATAAAGGTGACGATAATCAGCTGGTTCAATTGAACCATCGCTATGCAAATGATGTCTCAGGAAATACAATCGAGCAAGCGGGCTTATTTACAAGCATCCCTATCAGTGACGAGTGGCAATTTATTGCAAGTTACCATCGCGATCTTGATAATAACCGCAGTATTGAAGTATTTAGTGGATTACAGTATGAATCGTGCTGTTGGGCGTTCCAAATTACTGGCCATCGCCAAATTGAAACTGATTTAAATCAGTCAATTGGGCAACCCCAAGCCACTTTTGATTCGAGTATTCGTTTGAATTTTGTATTAAAAGGGCTTGGTAGTAAAAGCCGTTACGATGCTCAAAAATTATTACAACAAGGTATTTTTGGTTATCGTAGGCCGTATTTTCTTAATGACTAAACTGCTTTATTTATAGTAACAATTTACAAATAACTATATCTATTTAGCCGTATTTAGCATTACAACAGTACTATTAGTAAGAGTAGTAAAAAGAATATGAATTTAAAAAAATTATTAACATCAGCAGTTTTAACGTTCAGCTTATGCCAAAGTGCATTTGCCGCCCCTGTCGAAATAGATAAAGTAATTGGTATTGTAAACCAAGGCGTTATTTTAAAAAGTGAAGTAGACACCATTGTTGATCGCGTAAAAAAACAAGCAGAAGAACAAAACCAACAGCTGCCAAAAGACGAAACACTGCGTGTTCAGGCGATTGAACGCTTAGTAAATCAAACCTTGATGATGCAGATGGCTGAGCGTATGGGCTTAGAAATTTCAGATAGCCAGCTTGACCAAACCCTTGCCAACATGGCTAAAGAGCAAGGCGGTACAATTGCTGATTTGCGTCGTACTATTGAAGCGTCGGGTGAGAGCTTTCAAGCTTACCGCGAAGAAATTCGTAAAGAGATAACCACGCAACAAGTTACGCGTGCAAACGTAGACCGCCGTATATATGTAAGCGACCAAGAAATTGATAACTTACTAAAAATTATGGATAGCCAAGGCCAAAATGCCGAAGAATATGATATTGGTCATATCCTTATCGATATTCCAAGTGGTGCAAGTGCAGACGACGTAAGCTCAGCAAAAACACGCGCAGACAAAGTTATTGAACTGCTGCAAGATGGCCAAGAATTTAAGCGTATTGCCATTTCATCATCAAGTGGCTCAAAAGCCCTTGAGGGCGGCCAATTAGGCTGGATGGGTATTAACGAAATGCCATCGTTATTTGCAGAAGCTGTAAAAGGTAAAAAGAAAGATGCGATTATTGGTCCACTTCGTTCCGGTGCGGGTTTCCACATCATTAAAGTACAAGACGTACGTGGCCGCCAAGTAGTTGAAACCACCGAAGTTAAATCTCGTCATATTCTTATTAAGCCTTCAATCATTTTAAGTGAAGAAAAAGCACGCACTATGCTAGCAGGCTTTGTTAAAGATTTACGCGCCGGCGATGCTGACTTTGCAGAACTTGCTAAAGAGCATTCACAAGACCCAGGTTCAGCACTTAAAGGTGGTCAATACGATTGGACTGATCCAACCACCTACGTGCCTGCGTTTAGAGATACGTTACTATCACTTGATAAAAACGAAATCAGCGAACCATTTAGAAGTCAGTTTGGCTGGCACATTGTGCAGTTACTAGATAAACGTGTTGCAGATAAGACCGAGCAAGCTAAACGTAATCGTGCACATGGCATGTTGTTTAATCGTAAATTTAAAGAGGAAAGCTTTAACTGGCAGCAAGAAATGCGCGAACAAGCCCATGTTGAAATTTTCCCAATAGACGAATAATTATGACCTTAAGAATTGCGGTAACCCCAGGTGAGCCTGCAGGCATTGGCCCAGACTTGCTATTAAAACTGGCACAGCATAGCTGGGATGCGCAACTAGTAGCGATTGCAGATGCATCGCTACTAAAACAGCGCGCTAAGCATTTAGGTTTAAACATTAAATTAATTGAATTTGATGAACAAGCCAAAGCAATGCCAACAGCAGCAGGCAGCTTATATATTAAGCAGATTGATTTAGCAGAGCCCGTTGAGCTTGGCGTGCTTAATGACGCCAATGGGCAATACGTGTTAGATACATTACGTATTGCCAGCGAAAAGAATATGGATGGCACATTTGATGCCGTTGTTACGGGGCCTGTTCACAAGGGTATTATTAACCAAGCCGGCATTTCTTTTAGTGGCCATACTGAGTACTTTGCTCAGCAATCAGGTACAGCCGATGTGGTTATGTTATTAGCCACTGAAGGTTTGCGTGTTGCCCTAGTAACTACACATATTCCGCTTGCTTATGTCTCTCGTGCTATTACGCAAGAGCGACTAGTTAAAGTGGCTAATATTCTTAATCATGACTTGAAAACTAAATTTGGCATTGAGCAACCACGTATTTTAGTCTGTGGCTTAAACCCACATGCCGGTGAAGATGGTCATTTAGGCCGCGAAGAAATCGACACGATTACGCCTACGCTCGACCTACTAAGAGCTGAGGGGATGAACTTAATCGGACCTTTACCAGCAGATACGTTATTTCAAGATAAATACCTAAATGAAGCCGATGCAGTGCTGGCTATGTATCACGATCAGGGATTACCTGTGCTAAAATACAAAGGATTTGGTAAGTCAGTGAATATAACTCTCGGCCTTCCATTTATTCGCACCTCAGTCGATCACGGTACTGCGCTTGATTTAGCCGGTACAGGCGATGCTGATGTTGGCAGTTTTGAATTAGCGATCCGCGAAGCAATTAAGCTCGCCCATGAAAAAGCACAGAATCAATGACCGATAAAGTACACTTAGGACACCGCGCCCGTAAACGTTTTGGCCAAAACTTTTTATTCGATGAGTCAATCATCGACAAAATCGTCACCGCTATCGATCCTAAACCGCAAGATAATTTAGTAGAAATTGGCCCAGGTCTAGGCGCTATTACCGAGCCTGTTGCCGATTTAAGTGGCCATTTAACGGTTGTTGAGCTAGATAAAGATTTAGCCCAGCGTTTAATTGAACACCCATTTTTAGGGCCAAAATTAACCGTTAACCAAGGCGATGCAATGAAGTTTGATTTTGCAAGCCTAGTTAAAGATGACAAAAAACTAAAAGTATTCGGCAACCTGCCGTACAACATTTCAACGCCTTTGTTGTTTCACCTGTTTGAATTTGCCGATCATATTGAGCACATGCACTTTATGCTGCAAAAAGAAGTGGTAAAGCGCATGGTAGCAGGCCCAGGTAGTAAAACCTTTGGTCGCTTGAGTGTGATGACTCAGTATTATTGTCATGCGATGCCTGTGGTAGAGGTACCGCCTGAGTGCTTTAAACCGGCACCTAAAGTCGATTCTGCGGTTATTCGCTTAATCCCTAAAAAGGCACAGCAGCGCACCGCTAAAAGCGTTAAAATATTAAACACCGTTTGTTTAGAAGCGTTTAATCAGCGCCGTAAAACGTTGCGTAACAGCCTTGGCAACCTTCTAACCGCTGACGAATTAACCAGCATTGGCATTGATATTACTTTGCGTGCTGAGAGCCTGTCGTTACAACAATTTATTGATATAGCTAACTGGATTTATGACAACAAGCAGTAATATAGGATCACCTGTAAAGGTATCTGTTGAAACGTTTTATGTAGAAGAGCAATCGCAACCTGAACTAGATAAGTTTGTGTTCGCCTACTCCGTTACTATAAAAAACCACAGTTTATGCAGTGCAAAGCTACTTAGCCGTTATTGGCTAATTACTGATGCCAATGGCAAAGAAGTAGAAGTGCAAGGCGAAGGTGTGGTGGGTGAAACCCCAGATATAGCCCCAGGTGAAAGCTACAAATATACCAGTGGTGCAATAATAGATACACCAGTAGGCACCATGCAGGGACATTACACTTTACGTAACGAGTTTGGTGCTGAATTTAAAGCACCCATAAACGTATTCCGCTTAGCCTGCCCTAATATCCTACACTGATAAAAACAGGAAACAATGGCCGACTACGCAATAGGTGATTTACAAGGCTGCTTTGACGAATTTAGTTTATTGTTAAAGCAAGTCGACTTTAACCCTAGCAAAGATCACCTATATTTAGTGGGTGATATTGTCGCTCGTGGCCCAGACTCTAAAGCGTGCCTTGATTATATTTATCAACATCAAGACAGCGTTAGCGTCACATTAGGCAATCATGACTTACACATGATTGCCTGTTACTTAAATAACGTTACACCTAACCCCAAAGACAAACTCACTGCACTGTTTAACAGTAGTAAACTGCCCCACTACATCGCGTTTTTACAAACTCAGCCTTTAGCGCTTTATTTAGAACAATATAATTGTTTTATTTCTCATGCAGGCCTTAACCCTGATTGGTCGTGCGAGCAAGCCATTAAGCACGCTCAATTTGCGCAGCAATGCTATGGTGCTGATAACGCTAAGTTCTTCTTAAAAAACATGTATCAGCCTCACCCGCTAAAATGGACGGAGCAACTTGATGATGCTGCTAAATTTCGTTACATCGTTAATTATTTCACTCGCATGCGCTTTATTACGCCTGATAATTTGCTCGATTTTAATGCAAAAGAAGCAACAACAAATTCATCATCACTAATTCCTTGGTTTTCTCATCCTGCCATTATGAACGCTCAACATGACCTAATTTTTGGACACTGGGCAGCACTTGAAGGCAAAACGCCCTACAACCACCTTTATGCTCTAGACACGGGTTGCGTATGGGGTGGCTCAATGACACTAATAGAACTGCAAAGTAAGCAAAAATTTTCAGAAAAATCACAACTTTTTTCTAAATAAACTGAAAAAAGTTAATACATCTGTTAAGTTTAAGAGTGGATGTTAAATTGCATAATTACAAAACATTCACAATAATGTGTAAAAAATAGCAATACTCTTATAATTGAGTTAAACATAGACAGTAAACGAGTGTTATTGCCTACATTATTTTTTATCTTTAATAAAAGACTTAGTTTGTAATTAAGTTTTGCGGTAAATTTAGCAACTAACTATTAACAGTAAAAATTAATTATTTTTAATTACTTAACTTATTGTTGAAAGCGCCGATAAGTTTTAATAGACGTATTTTTGAATGGAAAACCATATGAATCTAACAGTGAGTCAACGTATTTGGGGTGGTTTTATATTTATCACTTTATTACTTTTAATTATTGGCGGTAACTCTTTAATAAAAATAGCAAATATAGATCGTTCAACTCAAAAAGTTAATCAGCTATCGCTTCCTGCATTAAACAAGAGCGCTCAGTTACAAGCTGAATTTATTTTGATGAGTAAAGCCGCTCAAGCTAGTTTCCATATAACATCGGCTCAAGAACTCGCCACGTTAAAAGCGCAAATAGAAGAGCAAAAACAAATATTTAATAAATTGCACCGCGAACTACAACAAGTTGTTAAAGACGATCCACAGTTAAACAAAAGCAGCCTTGAAGTTGAAAAAACCTACCAGAGCTTTTCAAATATCATAAACAGCCTGCTTAAAGATAAAAACACCCAGCTAGTGCTTAACAAAAAGCTCAAAGCGCAACTAGAAACCGTAGAGCTAGCAGCAGAAGATGCTAACTCTATGGTACTTGATATTATTGATATTGATGGTTTAGAGGATAATCATCCACGCGCTTATCAAGCAGCTAATAATCTAGAAAATAACTTTATGTCCGTGGTTACCAGCAGCACCGACATGCTAACCGTTAAAACGCTTAACACGCTCGATATTATCAAAAACGAGCAAGTGTATTACTTTGAAGAAGTCGTTCGTACCGTTTCATTAATAAAGCCGGCGATAGAGCAAAGTCACAGCAGCTTGTTTAATGACTTAAAGGGTTATGTAGATACCCTAGAGAGCAATATTCTAGGTAACGATAGCCTTTCAGCGAATAAAAAACGCCTTATTGACGCAATAAGCACAACCGAGCGTGAATTAGCAGAGTCTGAAAAAGCAACTAAAACAGCGCTTAGCCAAATTGACGAATTAGTATTACAAGCCAGTGGCGTTGCATTTACGTTACAAGAAGGCGTACGTAGTGACGTAAACTCAGCTAATTTATGGACATGGATAGGTATGATCATTGCGACTATTATCGCTGTGCTTGTAGCCATCATTACGGTTAACCGTATTACTAAGCCATTAGCGGAAGTAAATCGTATTCTAGATATTGTTGCCAGTGGTGATATGACTCAACGCTTAGATGACAGCGCAAAAGATGAATTTGGTGAATTATCGAAAAGTTGTAATACCTTAATTGATAGTTTACGTAGCTTAATCACCGGTATTATTTCACGTTCAACACAACTTGCAGCCGCTTCTGAGCAAACCTCAACAATTACCGGTGAATCAAGCAAAGCAATAAGTAATCAGCAAGCGCAAGTAGAGCAAGCAGCAACCGCAACCACTGAAATGAGCAGCACATCACAAACAGTGAGTAATAGTGCACAACAAGCACTGAGCGAAATTAAAAATGCCGATAAAGAAGCGGAGCGCGTTAAAGGTATTTCAAATCAAAATAAAGCAACCATTGAGCAACTCGCCTACGAGGTAGACGAAGCATCAAGTGTTATCAATAAGCTACACAAAGATAGCGCATCAATTGGTAGTATTTTAGATGTTATTCGCGGTATTGCCGAGCAAACTAACTTACTCGCACTTAATGCAGCGATTGAAGCCGCTCGTGCCGGAGAGTACGGCAGAGGCTTTGCTGTGGTAGCTGATGAAGTAAGATCACTTGCAAGTAAAACACAAGAGTCGACCCAAGAAATTCAATCTATGATTGAGTCACTACAGTCGGGCGCTGAAGAAGCGGTTAAAGCTATGGAAAAAGGTAAAGAACGCGCGGTTTCGTGTGTTGAGCAAAGTGACTTAGCCAACAGTGCACTGGATTCAATTACCCTTGCAGTATCACAAGCGCATAATGTCAGTGAAGAGATATCAACAGCAGCACAAGAGCAACAACAAGTATCACAAGAGATCAGTGAGCGCTTAGAGTCTATTGTTGCTATTGCCGAGCAAACAGCAGAAGGCGCTGTACAAACGAATATTTCAAGTTCAGAAGTGGCTAAATTAGCCGAAGAACTAAGAATATCAGTAGAGAACTTTAAAGTATAAATATCGCGCTGTAAGTAGCCTTAGAGCTACTTACAGCTCATACCCTAGCGAGCCATAGTAAAACACCCGTTCCCTCTCCAGACATGCTTATACACCGCACAATCTCACTCTAAATACACAACACCCAACAGCTTAGCCCGTAAAGTCATTTAATACTCTTTATGTTTTCTTTGGTTATACCAATTCGCTTAATTAAGTGGTCTATTTTGAGGCTGGAAAAACGTGTTGATAGCTAGGCAAAAAATTTGCTATTTAGTTGTTCTAAACGAGAATTTTTTAACGCAGGTTGCGACACGTTTAGCCCCGTAAAATGATTAAGTATTATTGCGGATTGGTATTACAAACAACTGATGCCATTATCTACGGAATAATTCGTGGCGCTTAACAAAAGCCAATTAGCGATTTAATTCAATGGGTATCATTACGGTGATATGGTTTCGGTGGATGATAGAGCAGATTTTAAAAACAAAAAACCCAGCATAAGCTGGGTTTTTACATTTCTGAAAGAAAACTAAATTACTTGATTTTAGCTTCTTTGAAAATCACATGTTTACGAGCCTTAGGATCGAATTTTTTGATTTCCATTTTTTCAGGCATGTTACGCTTGTTCTTGTCGGTAGTGTAGAAAAAACCAGTACCAGCAGTTGAAACTAAACGGATCTTATCGCGCATAATTCAGTTCCTTAAACTTTTTCGCCACGAGCACGGATTTCAGTAAGAACCGTGTCAATGCCTTTTTTATCGATAATACGCATACCTTTAGTAGTAGTGCGTAATGTTACAAAACGTTTTTCACTTTCAACCCAAAAACGGTGTGTTTGTAGGTTAGGTAGGAAACGACGTTTAGTCGCGTTTCTCGCGTGTGAACGGTGGTTACCAACCGCTGGACGCTTACCTGTAACTTGACATACTTTAGACATGTCTATATATCTCCAATAACTTCGCTCGAGCTTAATTTTCCCTAAGGCCATGTATTTGTGCCCTAGAGATAAATCGAAGGGCGCTCTTTATACAGCTTTTACAGGCAAAGATCAAATACTGATCTTATCCAACCAGCTCATGTGTAAATTTGATAGCGGCTAATTATAAAGATCGAATGCCCTTAGGGAAAGTAAAAACTGCATTTAAATTAAACTAATTTGCCAAAACGCACTAAACCGCTCATTTTTAGCACATATCTGAAGCGATAAACTCAAATCAGTCCCCGTTCGGCAAACGAAACACTGCTTTCACCACCAATAATAATATGATCCAACACATTTATGTCGACTAATTGCAGTGCTTGGCACAACTTATTGGTAATGAGCTTATCGGCCTGACTCGGTTCTGCAATACCACTGGGGTGATTATGTGAAAAAATAACCGCCGCCGCATTATTTTTCAGTGCCGCCTTTACCACTTCACGCGGATATACACTGGCCGCATTAATTGTGCCGTAAAATAATATTTCATCTTTTAATAAACGATTTTGACTATCAAGGTACAACACCATAAATACCTCTTGCTGCAATCCACGCATTTGCAGCGTTAAATAGTCATAAACGGCTTGTGGGGAGTTAAAAACGGCGTCGCGCACAAAGCCCTCTTGCATATATCGCTGGCTTAGTTCAAGTACTGCTTGTAGCTGAACATATTTAGCCATTCCCAAGCCTTTTTGCGCACAAAATTCATCCATACTGGCATTAAACAAATTATGCAGGGTTTTATTTTCGTTGATCAGATGCTGCGCCAACTCTATGGCATTCATGCCGGGTAGGCCCGTGCGCAAAAATATAGCTAATAGTTCAGCATCAGAGAGTGCCTTTGCGCCCTTTTCTAGCAGTTTTTCTCGCGGGCGGAGCGAATTAGGCAGTGACGTTAATTGCATGATTCATCCTTGAAAGATTACTGTACTGTATAACTGTAATGCAAAATCAAAAATTAGCGCGATAAAACGCATTTTATCTTAGCTGTCACGCTCAAGATTTGTTATTTTAGCCACAATATTTTATAAAATTGATGAACAACCATGATTAATTTAACAAATAAAAAAATAGTGCTGGGTATTAGCGGTGGAATTGCAGCGTATAAATGTGCTGAACTCGTAAGACGCTTAAAAGACCATGGTTGTGACGTTAAAGTAGTAATGACCGAATCAGCAAAACATTTTATCACCCCGCTAACCATGCAAGCTGTGAGTGGTGAAATGGTGTCTGACTCGTTGCTAGACCCATCAGCCGAAGCCGCTATGGGGCACATTGAATTTGCAAAATGGGCTGATTTAATTTTAGTTGCCCCTGCCACCAGCAATATTATTGCGAAAATGGCCGCAGGGATTGCTGACGACTTGCTCACGACTTTATTACTGGCGACCCCCGCAAAAGTTGCCATCGCACCAGCTATGAATCAGCAAATGTACGCACACCTTGCAACGCAAACTAATATAGCCACTTTAAAGGCTCGTGGCGTTGCTGTTTGGGGGCCAAGTAAGGGTGAGCAAGCTTGTGGTGATGTCGGTGCTGGTCGAATGCTTGAACCGCATGAATTAGTGAGTTTATGCACTGAACCTGCGCAACCACAACTCTTAGCAGGTAAAACAATTACAATTACTGCAGGCCCAACCCGTGAACCTCTCGATCCTGTTCGTTTTATATCAAATCATAGCTCTGGAAAAATGGGCTATGCACTGGCGCAAGCTGCGTTATCATTTGGCGCACACGTGAACTTAATCTCAGGCCCGGTAACTATTTCAGCACCGCAAGGCGTTAATTTAATTAATATAGAAAGTGCTGAACAGTTACTGCATGAGTCACTCAAATATGCGCCTCACTCAGATGCCTTTATTGGTTGTGCCGCTGTGGCCGATTATCGTGCAGCAAGTATCGCCACGCAAAAAATGAAAAAACAAGGCGATGAACTCACTCTTAGCTTAGTTAAAAACCCAGATGTAATAGCCGCGGTTGCAAACCTCACACAAAACCGCCCTTACACCGTCGGCTTCGCCGCAGAAACGCAGAACGTTGCTAATTACGCAAAGGGGAAACTAACCAATAAAAACCTCGATATGATTTGTGCCAACGATGTATCGCAAAGTGACTTGGGCTTTAATTCTGAGCGCAACGCACTCACCCTATATTGGCAAAATGAACAACTCGACTTACCTGAAACCAGTAAAATAGAGATAGCGGTTAAAGTGATCGAGCAGCTCGCCAAACGATTATAAAAAGGCTGGAAACAAACTGAATAAACCATTAACATGATGACGCCTTGTGACCTTTTAGTGTAATTTTACTGCGCTAAAATAGCTTAACGCTTGCGCATTACTAATGTATCGCTGTAATACGTGCAAAAACACCCCGTTGAGTATTGCACGCTGTAACACTTGGCACAAAGCTGTGTTATCGCACATTTATGTTGAAAAAATAACTATTAAAAAGGAATGTTCATGCCTGCGACAAAAAAAAGTAATCGCAAAGAGCAAATACTGCAAGCACTCGCACAAATGTTAGAAACCAGCCCAGGTCAGCGTATTACAACAGCCAAACTTGCCGCAGAAGTTGGCGTATCTGAAGCCGCTCTTTACCGCCACTTTCCTAGTAAAGCGCGCATGTTTGAAGGGTTAATTGAATTTATTGAAGACACGCTGCTATCACGTATTAATCTTATTTTAGATAACGAGAAAGAAAGCAAAGCGCGTGTATACAACACCCTATTACTGCTGCTAACGTTTGCTGAAAAAAACCCAGGCATAACCCGTATATTAACAGGCGATGCTCTACAGGGTGAACAAGAGCGACTTCGTGAGCGTGTACAAGGCTTGTTTGAAAAGCTAGAAACTCAATTCAAACAGATTCTTAGAGAGCGTAAATTACGTGAAGGTAAAAACTTTCAAAGTGATGAACTGACGCTAGCTAACTTTTTGCTTGCCTACGTTGAGGGTAAAATGAACCAATTTGTGCGCAGTAATTTTAGTGCACGACCTAGCGAGCAATTTGAAAAACAATGGCCAGAATTACAAAAAATTTGGTTATAAGGTTTTAGGTTTTAGGTTTTAGGTTTTAGGTTTTAGGTAATCTTGCCAGCAAGGTTATTAAATTATTCTCCTATCATCAATTCCACATAAACTCTGTGTTCTTTTTATAAATTATATTAAAAATTAATTTGAACACAGAGCAAAAAGTAAAAAATTGAAAACCACAATTAAACTTTTACTTCCCTAACTTTTTACCGATGCCAAACGCCTCGCATCCCGTGGACCGAAAATCTAACCTTTTACC